>CALXAQ010000082.1 GCA_944386335.1 uncultured Clostridia bacterium
TCTAATGACTGTAACATAAATAAGGTAGTTATTGGTTTATCTCTCATTTTATTAACTCCCTTCAACACTTAATATGACTTTATTGTACCATTAACTATAATATTATTCAAGCTGTATTCCAAAACTATTGCCTCCAGTCCTATCATAGGTTTTACCCTAATAATATTTTACTACAAAAAAATAAGCTACTTCTAATAAAGTAACTTATTTTTTCCTTCTTTCTTTGGAATAGGTACTGATATTGCAAAACCTCCAACAAAGAAATAAAGGTTCTTATTTGTTTTGTTTGGTGGGCAGGGATGGATTCGAACCATCGTACTCATATGAGAACAGATTTACAGTCTGCCGCCTTTAGCCACTCGGCCACCTACCCATTATTTATTATTACGTTAGTAAAATTCCATAGAAAATATATGGTGCTCCCTCAAGGATTTGAACCTTGGACCCACCGGTTATGAGCCGGTTGCTCTGACCAACTGAGCTAAGGGAGCAATTCCTAACGCGATTTTTATTATACACAATATTTTCCCTCATGTCAATAGATTAGCCTATTTTTTTTCAAATTCTCAGCTTAAATCTATGTTTTCTTGAACTTTAAGGAACGTCCCCAATGTTCACTTAGTTCATTAAGAACCTGCAATTTAAAGAACGTCCCTAAATTGCAAGGACGCTCTTATTACATCTTTTCTTTTTATTCATGTTTTGCTTCTGGCAATGCTGGTACTTCCAATACCACTCTTGTTTTAAATAGATAAGTAATTGCTCTACCAAATTTACTTTGTTTAATTCTTTGCCATAAAGATGGTTTTACTTCAAATGTAGTTTCTTGTTCATATTTATCTTTTTCTTGTTTTGCCTTTTTACTTTGTTGCTCTTCTATAACTGATTGTTCTTGTATTTCTTCTACTGGTTGTACTTCTTCTTGTGGCGTTGGAATTAATTTTAGTGCATCTGCTACTTCTATTCCTATATAACTTAATGCTTTAGATCTATCCTCTATTCTTTCCATGTCTATCTCAATATGTAAATTGGATTCTAAATTAACTATTCTTGCATTAATTAATTTTACAGCATCTTGATAATTTTGAGATTTTGTAGATTTCGCTTTTCCTATCATTTGTAAAGTATCTATAATATCTTCTGGAAAATCCTCCTCTATATTCTCAATTGTATCTTTCCAACCATCTTCTTTGTTTTCTACCATTTCTAGTGCATCTTTTAATACTCCTGCAGAAGCAATATTTGCTTCTCTTTGGCGAATTAATTCTTCTATTTGCTTTGTATTTTCCTCAAACAAGTTGGTAGCAAATTCTACTAAATCGTATGCTGCTTTATACACTGCTGGTGGAAAATTTTTCTTTTTTGGATATTCTATTAAATAAGTCTTGATAGACTCTATTAAATCTTTAAAATAAGTATCATCCTCTAATTGAATAATTTGTTTTTTGCTCTTCGGATTGATCATTTTATGAATTTTATCAATATTTGATAATATTTTTTCTTCTGTGATTACCATTCTCACATTTACTATGCCAGATCTAGACATTGTAAACTCTCCTCCTTTGTCCTATGCTTTCCCTTTTATTACATCTATACATTTTTCTACAATAGGATCCCTTTTTATTCTTATTTCTACTACATTTTTATTTTAATACATTTTTCTTAAGTATGTCAATAGAAAGGTTCTACTTTTATACAAATGTAACATAATTGTAATATTTCTTCTAGTTTTAAGATTTTTGCTCTTTATCTTTGTTAATTTCGGCATATCTTTTTATTTTCATAGTAGTTGTTTTTACAAATTCATCTTCTTTAATTTCTAAGTTTTTAATAGCTTTATAGGAAGGTGATTTTTTATTAATTTCTTTTATTTGTTCCCAGATGATATCATGTATTTGCTCTTTACTTAAATCTTTTCCATGTAATTCTTCTATTTTTTCATAATCTGGAATTACTTTTACAGAAATTAGTAGTTCTTTTTCTCCTTCTTGTTCTTTACCATATACCATACATTCTTTAATTTCTGGTACCTTCCCTAATAGTAATTCTAATTCTTCTGGATAGATATTCTTTCCATTTTGCGTAACAATTACATTTTTGGTTCTTCCTGTAATATATAAGAATCCATCGTTATCTAGATATCCTACATCTCCTGAATGGAACCATCTATTGCCTTCTTCATCTATCTCTATCACGCTGTTGGTTGCCTCTTCATCCTCATAGTATCCTAACATTAGTGTTTTACTTTTAATTAAAACTTCTCCTTCTCCGTCTTCATTTGGATGATCTATTTTCATTTCTGCACAAATTACTGGTTTTCCTGCTGAACCTACCTTTGGTTCATAATCTGGCGTTAAAGCTGCAATAGGAGCTGTTTCTGTTAATCCATAACCTTGTAAGAAATTAATACCAATGTCTTGTACCCATTTCCCAACTTTTGCATCTATAGGAGCTGCTGCGGAAACAATAATTCTTAATTTTCCTCCTAAATTTTCTATAATTTCCCCAAACACTTTCTTTTTGATATCTACTCCTACTCCTTTTAGTGCATTGGTAATATGTATCATAGAATTAACAAGTGCTGCTTTTCCACTTTTTTGAATAGTAGCATTAATTTTTTTATATAGATTTTCTATTAATAATGGTACTGCTAAAAGTGCTGTAGGTTTTGTCTCTTGCAGGTCTGGTACAATATGTTTTAAGCCTTGGCAAACAGCTATGGAAGCTCCATAAGCCATAGGTAATAAAAATCCAATGGTAGATTCATAAGTATGATGTAGTGGAAGTACAGAAAATAACCTGTCTGATTCATATAATTTTACGTAAGCACTTACAGCATTGATATTTTCTGCTAAATTTCTATTACTAATCATAACACCTTTAGAGTTGGAAGTAGTTCCCGATGTAAAAATTAAAACTTTGAAAGCATCTGGGTCAATTGAAATTTCCATAAAAGAATTATCTTTCTGCTCTAATAATTTGTTCCCTTGTGCTACTACAGTATCAAAACCTACCTCTCTGCCTTGTAACTCTTCATCACTATTCATTTGAATAAAATATTTTACTTCTGGTAGTTTATCTTCTACTTTTTTTATAACATCTTTCTTTTTAGTAGAATAGATAACAGCTGATGCTCTAGAACGGTGAATGACATTTTCAATTTCATTTGCTGGCAATTCTTTATCTACTGGTACTGCAATTCCCACACCGCAAAGCATTGCCATGTAAGATACATACCAATGATAAGTATTCTCTCCTATGATAACTACTCTTTCATCTCTTAAGTGATACTTCTGTGTTAATGCTGTTCCTAAAGCAATTACATCTTGTGCAAATTGCTCATAAGTTATTTTTTGAAATGCCTCTTTAGGATTAAATTTTTCTAAAATAAACACATTATTGGCATATTTATCTTTTACTATACGAAATACTTCTTTAATTGTTTCATAATGTGTTGGCTCATACCCTTTTTGCTTTACTTTTGATGTTGTTTCATTTTTCTCTTTCAATGCATCATAATCTACTTTAACCTCATCAATATTTTCTATTCCCTTCATTTCTATTTTTGGAAATTTAAAATTTGGTAATTTAAAATCTTTTAAAATTCTCATTTTTTGTTACATCCCCTTCTAAGACATATTTCTAATTCAAAATTATTATAATTTCTTTTATTTTTTTAACTTCTTAATAAATGACTTTTCTATTTCCGCATATAATTCTGGAACTTCTATGTTCTTTTCTCTTCTTAATTTATAAATTAGACTTGAACAAACAAATCCAAAGATACCAGAAGCAATTACATTAGGATCTGCTTGTATGATTTCTCCTTTTTCCATTCCTTCTTCTACTATTTCTTGTATCATTTGTATATACTCAAACACATAATCTCTACACATTTTACTTCTAGGTCCAGTTCCCCATATTTGACTTAAGATAATTGTCATAAAACTTTCATACTTTACTAATACTTTTAGTTCTATTAACACAATTGCTCTAATTTTATCTAAGGAATTGGTTAATTTATCTGTTTTAATAGCAATGCTATTTTTTAATAATTTTACTCCTTCTTCTACTAAAAACTTAAAAATTTCTTCCTTACTAGAAAAATGATAATATAGAGTTCCTTTTGCCACTCCTACTGTTGCTGTAATTTCTTCTATACTTGTAGCATCATATCCTTTTTCTGCAAATAATTTCATAGAAGTTTCAAAGATCTTTCTTTTTGTTTTATTCATTCTATTCCACCTTTTAACATAAGAATCTGTTTTTATTATATAATTTTATTGGCATTTTTGCAAGCATTTTTTGTATTTCTTGTACCTTATTATATACGAAGAAATCTATATAGGTCTAAAATAATAGTTTCTCCTATAAAATAAAAAACCTAAGTTTCCTTAAGTTTTTTATTACTAGAATGCTTTACTTTTATCTTCTTGTTTTTGCATCTAGTGTATCTAAATTATCCAGTGCTTTTCCTGTTCTTAAAGCTACACAAGATACTGCATCTTGTGCAATCATTACATTAATTCCAGTTTTTTCTTGCAAAAGTTTATCTAACCCATCTACTAAACATCCTCCGCCAGTCATATAGATACCCTTATCACTAATATCTGCTGCTAATTCTGGTGGTGTTCTCTCTAGAACAGAATGTACACTATCTACAATCATTAAAGCTGGTTCTATCAATGCTTCTAACATTTCACTAGAACGAATCTTTATAGTGCTTGGAAGCCCTGAACCTAAATCTCTTCCTCTTATTTCCATTTCTGCATCTTGTATCTTAGGATATACACATCCTATATTAATTTTTAAATCTTCTGCAGTTCTTTCCCCTATAATCACATTGTGTTTTCTTTTGATATATTTTACAATGGCTTCATCAAATTTGTCCCCTGCCACTTTTAAAGAAGTACTCACTACTGAACCACCTAGAGAAATAACAGCAATGTCAGTTGTTCCTGCACCAATATCTACTACCATATATCCACATGGTTTTGAAATATCTATCCCAGCTCCAATAGCTGCTGCAATAGGTTCTTCTATTAAATATACTTTTCTTGCTCCTGCTTGTGAAGCTGCATCAATAACTGCCTTTTTTTCCACCTCTGTCACTTGAGAAGGAATACAAATCATAATACGTGGTGCAAAGACAAATCTTCCACATACCTTACTAATAAAATATTTTAACATTTTTTCTGTAACAGTGTAATTAGAAATTACTCCATCTCTTAGTGGTCTCGTGGCTACTATATTTCCTGGAGTTCTTCCGAAGCATTCTTCTTGCTTCTTTTCCTACTGCCAATACATCTCCTGTATGATTATCTACTGCCACAACAGATGGTTCACGAAGAACGATTCCTTTCCCTTTTACATAAGCAATTACTGTTGCTGTTCCTAAATCGATTCCTATATCTTGTCCAAAGCCAAACATTTCCATCTTCCTTTCAGTATATTATGCTTCTTTTTTCTTATTGCTATTATGTTACAATTTCATTACAATTATATTACGTTTTTTTAAAAATATCAATCTTTTTTTAAAATTTTTTCTTATGCTAAGAAAAAAGAAGTATTTCTACTTCCTCATTTTTGCTTTTTCCTTATTGTTTTACTATGTGTCCCACTTATCCCTGACATTTCTGGGACATTTTAAACTCCCATAATAGAATATCCATTATCTACATGAATAATTTCTCCCGTGATGGCAGATGCCATGGAACTAAATAAGAAACTTGTTGCATCTCCTACTTGTTTTGTTGTTACATTTCTATGTAATGCTGCTTTTTCTTCTACTACATCTAATATTGTTCCAAAGTCTTTAATTCCTTTGGCAGACAATGTTTTTATTGGACCTGCTGATATACCATTTACACGTATGCCTTCTTTTCCTAGATTCATTGCTAAATAGCGTATACATGCTTCTAACGCTGCTTTTGCTACTCCCATTACGTTATATCCTTCTATTGCTTTTTCTGCCCCGTAATAGGTAAAAGCTACCATACTTGCATTTTCATTAAACAAGTCTATTTCTTTTGCAATTCTTGCTACAGCTACTAAAGAATAACTACTTACATCACATGCATGAGCAAATCCTTCTCTTGTAGTTAATACAAATTCATTTCTTAAATCTGTTGTATTTGCATGTGCAATACTATGTAAAATTCCATCTATTTTACCATATTCTTTTTGAATTGTCTCTAAGCACTCTTTAATACTTTCATCACTTGCTGCATCACATGCAAATGACTTTGCACCTGGTATTTCCGAAATTAGTTCTTTTATTTTTTCTTCGTTTTCTAAAGGGCTATGTGTAAAAATAACTTGTGCTCCATTTTCATAAGCAGATTGTGCCGCCCCCCATGCGATACTCCATTTATTTCTAATTCCCATAATTAATACTTTTTTTCCTTCTAATAACATTTTAAACTTCCTCCTCTTTCTATACCATTCCTATTTTTCTAAATTTTTGATATCTTTCTTCTAACAATATTTTCGTATCTTTCATTTGTAGTTGTTTTATTTCTTCTACAAAGTATTGCTTCATTTCTTGTGCTACTTCTTGTATGTTTTCTTCTAACACACCATTTTCAGGCTCATTTATAATTTTATCAATTATTTTTAAATTTTGTAAGTCCTCTGCTGTTATTTTCATTTTTTCTGCTGCTTCCTTGGATTTGCTTGCATTTTTATATAGAATGCTAGCAAATCCTTCTGGAGATAAAATGGAATATACTGCATTTTCTAGCATAATAATTCTATCTCCTACACCAATAGCAAGTGCTCCACCACTAGAACCTTCTCCTATTACTACACAGATAATAGGGACTTTTAATTTTGTCATAGTAAG
>CALXAQ010000083.1 GCA_944386335.1 uncultured Clostridia bacterium
CTGTCATATCATTTAACATATTTTCTAATTGATTTGTCATATCCTGAATATCTTCTTCAGAAAGATTAACACCTTTAGTTAGTGCGTCCATAGGGTTAATGCCTTTTTCTTTAGCACAATCGTAGCATAATCCTTCTGTAGCAATAGAATTGTCTGGCATTTGTTTATTAATAAAAATCACAGCTGTATTTTTATGACATATAGAACATAACATATTTTTAAAACTTCTCCTTTTCCTAATTTACGCATATATATCATACAAGAAAAAGGGAAAATAGTCAATAAAATTAAGGAAATATTCATAGGAAAAACATAGAAGTGATTGACAAAATAGACCAGAAAAGTTAAAATAATGTAGATGAATTATAACTAATAAGCATAAAAAATAAAAGATTGGAAAACATAAGAAGAGGAGAGGAAATTGATGGGTAGAGTAAAGAGTCAAATAGGAATTACTTTGGTAGCACTAGTAGTTACAATTATTGTAATTATTATATTAGCTAGTGTTAGTATAGGCATGATAGTAGGAGAAAATGGGATTATTCATATGGCCCAAAAAGCAAAAGAAAATACAGAGTTAGCACAAAAAAAGGAAGAAGAGAATTTAAAACAATTAGCAAATGAACTGGATTTTAATTTACAAGACGGATATGAAATAAAAAAACATGTAAATGCACCTAAATTGGCACAAGGTATGGAACCTGTAAAATTTACAGATCCAACAGATACGCAAAAAGGTAGTATAATAAAAACAGATACTACGGATGAAACATGGTATAATTATGATGAAAAAAAGTGGGCGAATGCTCAAACACAGGATGGAAGTTTGTGGGTATGGATACCAAGATTTGCTTATAGAGTAAATACAGAAAATCAAACATTTGATATTGTATTTTTAATAGAGGATACAGATAGATATTATGACAAAAATGGAAATTTACAAACTGCTAAAAGATGTACAAGTGAAGAAGGAGTAATAGATACTACAACAGGTTATACAGTACATCCAGCATTTACCAATGAGACACAAATTAATTTTAGAAATGGAGGATGGGATAAAGAGATTACAGGAATATGGGTAGCAAAATTTCAGGCAGGATATGCAAGTGGAAATAATAATGCACCAATAAAAGCTTCTAGTGTTTATTATACACAAGAACTTACTTGGGTAAGCACAACAGAAAACGGAACAGAATGGGAAGGATTATATAGTGCTAGGAATTGGTTAGATGGTATTTATGGAGATAAAGAAACTGCTATCAAATATCCTACTTTTCAAGGAAAAACTTATATGATAAATGCTATTACACATGGGGAAGCTTATGCTATAGCACAGGCTATGAATGAGAATGGTAATATATATGGTTTTTCCAATGATTCGGATGTTCATTTGATGAAAAATAGCGAATGGGGAGCCTGTACGTATTTATCTCAAAGCCAATATGGATTAAATGGAAAGGCTGTTGCAATCAATAATGTAAATTTAAATAGTGGAAACGTGAAAAGAACAGAAACAGCAGGAAGAAATGGTGTGGATAGTGTATATGGTGTAACAGGATGTACAGCAGGAAGTGCCATGGCAGAAGAAAATATTACTACAATAGAAGCAATTAATACTACAGTTGCTAATAATGCTTCTGATGGAGTTTACACATGGGATCAATTAACAGGAGTAGCAGCAAGTTGTACAGGAACTATCTATGGAGTTTATGATATGAGCGGAGGTTTATGGGAACAAACAACAGGATTTGTTGCAAACGGAACAGAAAATTTGTCTTTATTTGGAGGAAAATTAACACAGATAGGTAGCACTATAAAAACCAAAAGTGATAAATATGTAACAATATATCAAGCAGATACAAGTACAGATAATGCTGATATAGAATTCACGGAAGAAAATTATCAAAATGCTAGTGTGAATAACTGGAAAAAGAATAACAAAATATATGGAGAGGCTATACAAGAAACTTCTACAAATGGGGTAGGAATGACATCTTGGTTTAATAATTATTCTAATTTCCCTTGCGTAGACTTGGCTTTTACAGTTAGGGCAGGAAGTATTTGGAGACCCGAAAATTCAGGACAATTTTATTATGACCGTTGTAAGGGAGATTCAGCTTATTATTATGGATTTAGAGTATCTTTAATTGTATAAATTAGTTTTCCAAAATGAAAAAGAAAAACAGTAATTACTATCTAGTAAAGTACTAGTATAAAAAATCTAAAAGCTATATTGAAATCCTTTCGTAGTAATGATATAATGCAAAAAAGAGAAACAGAAAGGGAAACGAAATGATGAAAAACAGAACCATATTATATATAGTGATAAGTAGTTTTTGCGTAATTGCTATTGGAATAGGAATGTATTATCAAATATTTGTGGCAGGAAATGAACAATTTAATGAGATAATTCCAGAAAATGAAGTGGGAAATATGATAATACAGGAACAAACACAAGAAGAATTGAAAGCAGAATTTGATAATTTATTTGATAATAATTTACATGCTCAAGGATATGATGCAAGTTCTGTACAAAAACTAGCAGGGCATGAAGAGCAACCATTGGTATATGCAGCCTATAACATTCAAGAAGAACAGAATGAAAAGTATAGTGTGGATATTAATTTACCAGTATTTAATATTAATGGAGATATTGCTGCAGAATTTAATAATACTACACAGAACATTTTTGCGAATAAAGCAAACGATGTATTAAATAATGCACAAGTATATACAATTTATAATGTAAGATATGTGGCGTATATCAATAATGATATTCTTTCTTTAATTCTTAAATCTACACTAAAAGAAGGAGATAATCCACAAAGGGTAATTGTGCAGACCTATAATTATAATTTGAGTACAGGGCAAAAAGTAATATTAAATGATGTACTAACAAGCCAAGGATATGAAACAAGACAAGTAAATCAAAAAATAGATGATGTAGTAAGAAAAGCAGCAGAAGATGCCGAAGCAATATCGCAAGCAGCAGGACAAACTATATATAAGAGAGATCCAGATAATGCTATGTATGTAACAGATAATGTAAATAATTTTTTCATAGGAGAAAATGGTAATATTTATATTATATATGCATATGGGAATAATAACTATACATCAGAAATGGATATTATAAAACTATAGAAATGAAAATTGCCAAAACTTTATTTTGGCAATTTTTAGCTAAAAAAGGAAGGAGAAAGTTACATGATAGATATCAAAAGAGCGGAAGAATATTTTAACGAATGTATAAATATGAAAGAAAGAATAGAAAAAGGATGCTGAAGATAAAATGGCAAAGAGTATATTAATTACGGAGAAACCGTCTGTAGCAATGGAATTTGCAAAAGTATTAGGAATAAATGGAGCAAGAAAAGATGGCTATTTAGAGTCAACAGATTGGATTGTTACTTGGTGTGTAGGACATTTAGTTACTATGTCTTACCCAGAAAAGTATGACGAAAAACTAAAATTATGGCGTTTAGACACCCTTCCTTTTATGCCAAAAGAATATAAATATGAAGTAATTCCTAATGTACAAAAACAATTCCAGATTATAAAGACTCTATTAGAAAGAGAAGATGTACAAACCATTTATGTTTGCACGGACTCTGGACGAGAAGGAGAGTATATTTATCGATTAGTAGAACAGCAAATAGGAGTAAAAAATAAAAATAGGAAAAGAGTGTGGATAGATTCTCAAACAGAGGAAGAAATAAAAAGAGGAATTAGAGAGGCAAAAGATTTAGCAGAATATGATAGTTTGTCTAATTCAGCTTATTTAAGAGCAAAGGAGGATTATTTAATAGGTATTAATTTTTCACGATTACTTTCTATTATCTATGGAAGAAGAGTAGCAAAACAAATAAATGAAGAAAAAGCATCCATTTCTGTAGGACGAGTAATGACATGCGTATTAGGAATGGTGGTAGAAAGAGAACGAGAAATTAGAAATTTTGTAAAAACACCTTATTATAAAATAATAGGAAGATTTGGAAAGGAAGAAGAATCTTTTGGAGCAGAATGGAAAGTAACAAATGAATCTATCATGTGGGAATCTCCGAAATTGTATAATGAAAATGGATTTAAAAAGAAAGAAGAAGCACAAAAATTTATTTTTTCCTTACAAAATAAAAAAGCAATGATAACGGAGATAAAGAAAAATAAACAAAAAGAGAATGCACCTCTATTATTTAATTTGGCAGAAATACAAAACGAATGTACAAAACGTTTTAAAATAAAACCAGATGAAACATTAGAGATAATACAAAATTTATATGAAAAAAAATTAGTTACTTATCCAAGAACAGATGCTAGAGTATTATCTACAGCAGTAGCCAAAGTGATATCTAAAAATTTAAATGGAATTGCAAAAGGTTTTGCAGATGTAGAGATACAAGGTTATATAGCAAAAATGGTAAAAGAAAAGTATAATACCAATTTGTTAAAAACGAAATATGTAAATGATAGTAAAATTACAGATCATTATGCTATTATTCCAACAGGGCAGGGATTTGAGAATTATGAAAAATTATCAGAATTGCAAAAGCAGATTTATCGTGTCATTGTAAAACGTTTTTTGGCTATTTTTTATCCACCAGCACAATACGAGAAAATAGCAGTTACTGTACAAGTAGAAAAAGAACAATTTACTACTAGTGGAAGAGTATGTACAGAACTTGGTTATTTGGAGGTACTAAAACCAAAGGCGAGAGAAGAAATATCCACAAAACAAGAACAAAATGTGGATAAAAAAGAAGAGGAAGAGCAAAAAGCAGAAATACCATCATTAGAAATTTTAAAACAATTAAAAAAAGGACAAGAAATAGGAGTAGAAAATTACGAGATAAAAGAAGCACAAACTCTTCCACCCACAAGGTATAATTCAGGATCTATGATACTAGCTATGGAAAACGCAGGAAAACTAATTGAAGAAGAAGAATTAAGAGAACAAATAAAGGGAGCTGGCATTGGAACAAGTGCTACAAGAGCAGAAATTATTAAAAAGTTGGAAAAAATACAATATATTGCTATTAATAGTAAAACACAAATTATTACACCAACACAAAAGGGAGAAATTATTTATGATGTAATAAATTTTGCTATGCCAGATATGTTAAATCCAAAATTAACGGCTAGTTGGGAAAAAGGCTTGGAAATGGTAGCAAAAAGTGAAATAAAGCCAGAAGAGTTTATGCAGAAGTTAGAAAAATATATTCAATCAAAATTTGATAGATTAGTAGTAAAATATTAAAATGGGGAGTGACAGATGTATGCAAGTAGAAGATTCATATTTTTTATCTTTATCTAATCAAGAAAAAGAGGTAATGTTGGAAAATATAAAACAAGAGTTAAAAACAAAAATGACAGAAGCAAGATATAGACATTCTTTGGGAACAATGCAAAAAGCAAAAGAATTAGCAGAATTGTATGGAGAAGATTCCTTGAATGCAATGCTAACAGGATTAGTACATGATATTGCTAAAGAAATGACAAAAGAAGAATATTTTTTATATTTTGTACAAAATAAAATGCAAATGGATGAGTTTGATAAGGTACAGTTGGTGGCTTTACATGGTAAAGTAGGTGCAGATATAGCTAAAAAGAAATACCATTTTACAAAAGAAATGCAAGATGCTATTTTTTATCATACAACTGGTAGGGCTAATATGACGAAATTAGATAAAATTATATTTTTGGCAGATAAAATAGAAGATACAAGAGAAAATACAGAAGGACTACAACAAGTAAAAGAATTAGCAAAAAGGGATATGGACGAAGCCATTTTGTGGGATATTGACCATTTTATTATTCCAAAAATGATAGCACAAAGAAAAATGATTCATCCAAATTCTATTTTTGCTAGAAATGATATTATTAAAAGAAAATGAACTTTAGGGACGTTCCTTAAAGTTCATTCCACTATTTATACCATACTTCCTTCATTTACATGAATAATTTGGCCTGTTACAAGAGAAGAATAACATGAAAAATAAAAAATACTATATTCAAATAAGAGAAAATACGATATAATAAATATAGAAAGTTTATGAAATGCTGTACAGATAAGGAGGCTAGAAAATGAAACTAGGGTTAGCATTAGCAGGCGGTGGAGTTAAAGGTGCTGCTCATATAGGAGTGATAAAAGCATTAGAAGATAATCATATTCCTGTACATGTTATAGGAGGAACTAGCATAGGTAGTGTTGTAGCAGCTTTGTATGCTATGGGGTATTCGCCAGATAAAATGTTGGAAATTTTTCATTTTTTTGCTAAAGAAATTATAAGGGCAAATCCTAAACATATGGTAAGTAATGTTCGTAAAACAAAAAAAATATTAGGATATGGACTTCTATCTGGAGAAAGTATAGAAATAGCAGTAAGAGAATGTGCTAAGGAAAAAAAGATAAAAAGTATAGAAGATGTTAAAATGCCACTAGTTATACCAACAGTAGATATTTTAGATAGTAGAGAATATGTATTTACAAATAAAAAAAGAGAGGAAAAACAGTATATCCATGATATATCAATAGAAAAAGCGGTGCGAGCAAGCTGTAGTTATCCTGTTATATTTGAACCATGTGAATATGGAAAGCATCAATTTGTAGATGGGGGAATTTTAGATAATTTACCCGCAAGAGAAGTAAGAAAATTAGGTGCTAATAAAGTTTTGTCTGTAAAGTTTAGTGCAGGTTTAGCATTTAAACCTAAAAACGCTTATGATATAGCTTTTAAAGCAGTAGATATTCTTTTTGATAATCGTTCACAAGATGCAATTAAAGAAAGTGATTATACCTTGGATTTAGATGTATCACAGGCAAGTGTGTTTAATATTAAGAAAATAGATTATTGCTATAATATGGGATATATCACAACTATTTCGCGTATGAAAGAAATAAAGAAAATGATGAAAGAAATAGAGAACTAAAGCTATAGGAAGGGAGAGTATATAAAATGAACAAAGATAGTCGTTTTGGAAAAATAATAGTATCTTTGATTGTTGTAATACTGATAGCATTTGGAATATTGTTATACAAGCAAAGTAATATAGAATCGTTGCCGTGGAAGGAAGATTTACAGGAAGCCTCTACAACAGCAGAAAATGTAATGACAGAAAATAATGTAAAGAATCAAATACAACAGGTGCAGACCAATATAGCGGAACCAGTTTTAAAAATAGAAAATATTCAAACAAGTACAAAACAAGAAAATCAGGTAAAAGAGGATACTGGTTATTTTTATTCTCAACTTGGAAAAGAAGCAAAAATAATTTATAAGTCAATGGAAAATCATATAGAAGATATGAAAACAGGAAATTATACAATAGAACTGGGGGATGTTTTTCAAGAACTTTTAGAGAAAGAAGATGGTGCAAAGCAATTAGAACAAGCTTATCAAGATGCGTGGGATGCTATTAGTACAGATTATGTGGATTTATTTTATATAGATAGTTCTAAAGTACGTTTATATACAAAACAAACTACTTTTTGGAATTATAGTACTTATACAGTATCCATAGGACCTGTAGAAAATGCCAATTACTATGCTCAAGGATATGCGTCTGCACAAATGGTAGAAGAAACTTTAGCAAATTTAGAAGCTGTAAGAGAAGAGATTATAGCACAACTAACAGGAGATACTTATCAAAAAATAGAACAAATTAATGAATATTTAGTAGATACCATTACTTATGATGAAACATTAAACCAAATGAATACTAGAAATATTTATGGGGCATTCATAGAAAAGCAAGTAGTTTGTGAAGGATATGCAAAAGCATTAAAATACATATTAGATGAGATAAAAATACCTTGTTTATTAGTTTCAGGAACAGCCACCAATACAGATGGAAATACAGAAGATCATATGTGGAATTATGTGCAAATAGGAGAAAATTGGTATGCAGTAGATCCTACATGGAATGACCCTGTTATTGTGGGAGGAGGATCTCCAAGCAAAAACATGAAACGTGCTTATTTATGCAAGGGACAACTAACCATGCAAAAGGACCATGTACCAAATGGAAGAATATCTCAAAAAGGAATGGTATTTCATTACCCAACATTAAGTCAAGAAGATTATACGGTTTAAATAGATAAAAATGAATTTAAAGATATTAGAAGTTTGGAAGAAGAAATTATTGAGATGATGAATTTTCTGAAAGCAGATTTCGGGAGTATTAGTTGGAGATCTAGCATTGGAGAAAGAAAGTGTTGATTATATATTAAGTAGAACTGTCCACTGTTTAATTAACCTGATTTGTTTCCATACACAGATAGAAGGAGAGAACTTTAAAATTTAAAGCCTCTCTTTCTCTTTTTTTCTTTTGAAAGCAAGGAAAATTAAATTTTCACTTTTTGAAAGGATGCAACATAATATATAGCAAAATAATCAAGAAGGGAGAAAGAAAAATGCAAGAATATGTCATAGAAGGAGGAAGAAAATTAGAAGGGGAAGTGTACATATCTGGATCTAAAAATGCATCATTGCCTATTATAGCAGCTAGCATTTTAAATGGTAATATGACAAAATTATATCACGTACCTAATATTCATGATACACAAATCACATTGAAGATATTGAAATATTTAGGTTGCAAAGTTAATAAAAATGGTGATAAAATAGAAATCAATTCGAAACCAATGAAAAGTACAGAAATACCAGAAGATTTAATGAGACAAATGCGTTCCACAGTTATTATGGCAGGAGCGATTATAGGAAGATTTAAAGAAGCGGTATTTACGTATCCAGGAGGTTGCGAAATTGGAGCAAGGCCTATAGACCTACATTTGAACGCTTTTAAAAAATTAGGAATAAATATTGAGGAAAATGCTGGATTTATTAGGTGCAAGTGTGATAAAATAATAGGGGCAAATATCAACCTAGATTTTCCAAGTGTGGGTGCTACAGAAAATATCATATTAGCATCGGTGTTAGCAGAAGGAGAAACTACCATTACAAATGCTGCTATGGAGCCAGAAATAGAAGACTTAGCTATCTTTTTAAATCGTATGGGAGCTAAAATAGAAGGTGCAGGAACTAACATTGTAAAAATTACAGGAGTAAAAAAATTAAAAGAAGTTAGCTATAAAGTAATGCCAGATAGAATAGAAACAGGAACATTTCTTTGTGCAGCAGCAGTAACAGGAGGGCACCTTATTTTGAATCAAGTAGTGCCAGAACATGTAAATCCTATCATCTATAAATTACAAGAAGCAGGAGCCAAAATAGAAGTGGAAGATAGAAAAATAGAGATACAGGTACCTAAAAAGATAAAAGCTGTGGATATAAAAACGATGCCATACCCTGGATTCCCAACAGATATGCAATCTATTTTTGGAGCAATGCTTGCTACAGCAAAGGGTACATCTGTAATTATAGAAAATATTTTTGAAAATCGATATAAATATATGAATGAATTGCAAAGAATGGGAGCAAAAATTCAAATAGAAGGGAAAATGGCAGTAATTAAAGGTGTAAAAAGATTAAGTGCGGCAACAGTAACTAGCACAGATTTAAGAGGGGGAGCGGCATTAGTCATTGCAGGATTAGGAGCCAAAGGGATTACAAAAGTGGAAAATATAGAATATATTCAAAGAGGATATGAAAAATTAGAAGAAAAATTAACCAAAATAGGAGCAAAGATAGATTTAAAAAATACATAAAGAGAAAGAGGTGAGATAATGGCAAGAAAGACAAAAGAAGAAAAGAAAAAGGGATTTGCAAAAGGAAAAAGAATGAAAGGTCAGGAAACATTACAGAAAGAGGATAATACTTTTAGATTTGATGATGAAATAGTTATTGGAGTAACTAAAATAGAGGAAACAAAGAAAATAAAAGAAACTAAAATACATAATCCTAAAAACAAAAAAAAGAAACAAATAAAGAAGAAAAAGCAGTCAAAACAAATAACTAAAAAGAAAACTCTAAAAAAACAAATACCAATTTCAGAAGAAGAATTATTGAAAAAAGTAAGAAGAGGCAAGAAAATTAAAAAAATTGTAGGACTTACTAGCTTAGCCATTATCCTAGTAGCTTCTACAATAGCTGTTATGTTATCACCAGTTTTTAATATTAAAACTATTTCGATACAAGGAAATAGTCACATTAGTACAGCTGAAATTATTAGTTTGTCAGGAGTTACGATAGGAGAAAATATATTTAAAATAGGAAAAGGAAGAACAAAAGAAAATATTAAGCAAAATGCTTACATAGAGAAAGTAACCATTCATAGAAATTTACCATCAGATATACAGATTATAGTTACAGAAAGGGTCGCTACTTTTATGATAGAAAAGGACAACCAGTACTTGTATTTAAATAATCAAGGCTATTTGTTGGAACTTTCTTCAGAAAAATTAGAACTACCTATTTTGCAGGGATTGGAAACAACAGTAGAGCAGTTAACAGTTGGAAATAGATTGTGTAAGGAAGATTTAACAAAATTAGAAACCGTATTAAAAATAATGAACTTAGCAAAAGAAAATGAAATGGAAAGTTGTATTACTAGGATTGGTATAGAAGATGATAATGACTATAAATTGGTAATGGAAGCAGAACAAAAAATAGTACATATGGGAGATAATACAAATTTAAGTGATAAAATGTTGAATGTAAAAGCAATTTTAGAGAAAGAAAAGGGAATAGCAGGAGAAATTTTCGTAAATATAGATTTAAATAATGAATATCCTATGTTCAGACAAAATGTAAATATATAAGGAAGTGAAAAAATTTGAATAAGAATAAAATAGCAATTACTTTAGGGATTGTATGTATGGTATTAACTATTGCCATTGTTATACAAATAAATACAATAAAAGGAACAAATGAAACAGTTAGCCAAACATTAGCAGAAGATGGATTAAGAGATGAAGTGCTAAAGATGAAAGAAAGGTATGATAATGCTTATAGTAGCTTAGAAGGGGCAGAAAAGGAATTAGTACAAATTAGAGAGCAAGCAACACAAAACGATAGTAGTTCTGCAGAAAAACAAGCAGAAATTAAATTAAATAATAATTTGTTAGGATTAACAGATTTAGAGGGTGAGGGGATAGAAATCACCTTAAGAGATGATCCTAATGCTACAGTAGAATCTATTAGTGTATTAGATCAAATTTCTAATCATTTAGTGCATGATTCAGATATTCGTATGATAGTAAACGAATTAAAAAATGCAGGTGCAGAGGCCATTTCTATTAATGAACAGAGAGTAGTTTCTACGACTAGCATTATATGCATAGGAAATGTAATTAAAGTTAATGATGCTAAAGTAGGTTCTCCATTTGTGATTAAAGCAATAGGTTTTCCAGAAAGATTGATGACGGCATTAGATAGGCCAGGTGGTTTTTTAGAAGAGTTAAATTCTTATGGAATTGTCACCAGCATAAAAAAATCAAATAAAGTAGAAATTCCAAAATATTCAGGAGTTATTTCTGCAAAGTTTATGAAAACACAAGTAAGATAGAGAAAATGCAGGGAGGGAAAAATGAAAAGACAGAAAATTTATATAGCAGTAATTATAGGTCTTGTAACTATGGTATTAGTAGGTGTTATGTTTGCACAATTCAAAACCATAGAAGAAACAGACATAACCGGAATAGAAACAGCAAGAGAAGCAGAACTAAGAACCATGCTGTCTAGCTGGAAAGAAAAATACGAAGAGACGGCACAAAGATTAATCGAAACACAAAATACCATTGATGAATATAAAAGAACAATGGAATCGAATGAGGCATCTTCCGAAATCTTAGAGCAAGAGTTAGAGCAAACGAATTTGTTATTAGGAAAAACAGACGTAGTA
>CALXAQ010000084.1 GCA_944386335.1 uncultured Clostridia bacterium
CTTTAGATAGATTTTTAAAAGAGCATCATCAAAAAATAAATATTGCAGTGGAATTGGATTTGTCTGATGAAGATATTATAGATAGAATCGTAAAAAGAAGAGTATGTTCTAATAAAGACTGTAGGGAAGTATATAATTTAGAATTTAAAAAACCAAAAATAGAAGGAATTTGTGATGTTTGTGGAAGTCCTTTAGAGCAAAGACCGGATGATAGTATAGAAACTGTAAAACAAAGATTACAAGTACATTATGAAACAGCAGGAAAATTAGTAGAGTATTATAAAGCACAAGATTTATTATACACAGTTAAATTGAATATTCATTCTGGAAAAACTTCAGAAGATGTAGCAAAAGAGGTAGAAAAGTATTTAGAAACAAATCCATCATAAAAGGCAATAGAAGGGAAGTAAAAAAGCAATGGTAACCATTAAATCAAAACAAGAAATTGTAAAAATGAGAGAAGCGTGCAGAGTAGCCTATTTAGCACAAAAAGCAGTAGAAGAGGCAATAAAGCCAGGAATTTCCACATGGGAGCTAGATAAAATTGCAGAAAGGGAAATGAGAAAAAATGGAGCAATTCCAGCAGAAAAAGGATATCCTAGTGGAGAAAAGGGAATTCCACCATTTCCGGGAGCAATTTGTGCATCTGTAAATGATGAAGTGATTCATGGAATACCTTCCAAAAAAGTAATTTTAAAAGAGGGAGATATTATTAGTGTAGATTTAGTTGCTTATAAAGATGGATTTCATGGAGATTGTGCTAGAACTTATACAGTAGGAAAAATTGATAAAGAAACGCAAAGATTATTGGATGTAACAAAAGAAGCATTCTTTGTAGGAATTCAATATGCGAAAAAAGGGAATCGCCTAGGAGATATTTGTCATAGTATAGGCGAATATGTAGAAAAAAACGGATTTAGCGTAGTAAAAGAATTTCAAGGACATGGTATAGGAAGACAAATGCATGAAGATCCTGGTATTCCCAATTACGGAAAAGCAGGAAGAGGCATTACATTAGAACCAGGGATGACACTAGCAATAGAACCTATGGTAATATATGGTTCAGATGGAATTTTACAGTTGGATGATGGTTGGACAATTATCACAGAGGATGGCAGCATGGCAGCACACTATGAAAATACAATTTTAATTACAGAAAATGAGCCAGAAATATTGACATTACCATAAAAATGTTATATACTAATTAAGCTATTGTGTATTATGGGTAAAAAAGGATACACATTATGTCGTTTGAAATTGCAAAAATGTTGGAGGGGAAACATGGCAAAGGAAGATGTAATTGAAATTGAAGGAACGGTAGTGGAGGCATTACCTAATACAAATTTTAAAGTAGAATTAGAGAATGGGCATCAAATATTAGCCCATATTTCAGGAAAATTAAGGATGAATTATATTAAAATATTGCCAGGAGATAAAGTAAAAGTAGAGCTTTCACCATATGACCTAACAAGAGGTAGAATTACATGGAGAGCTAAATAAACTTTGATTAACCCAAAATAATTATAGATATAACATCTAAACAGGAGGTGTATAAGGATGAAAGTAAGAGCATCAGTAAAGAAAATATGTGACAAATGCAAAATCATTAAAAGAAAAGGTGTGATTAGGGTAATATGCGAAAACCCAAAACACAAACAAAGACAAGGGTAACTAAATAAAAAATTGATATTAACACAAGTCTAGAAGCGGCTGTAAGTTTTAAAAAACTTATATAATAGATTTGTGTTTATATACATGTCTAAGAAAAGTCTAAAGATTGGCAATCCTTAGCCAATGCATTTCACCTTTAGATGTTGGAATAGACAAACAAAACAATAAAAAGATGAAGAAAATTTGATGGAGGTGCTAAAAACATGGCTCGTATAGCAGGAGTGGATTTACCTAGAGAAAAAAGAGTAGAAGTAGGTCTAACATACATTTATGGAATAGGATTAAGTAGTGCACAAAAAATTCTAAAAGAAGCAGGAGTTAATCCAGACACAAGAGTAAAAGACCTAACAGGAGATCAAGAGCAAGCAATCAGAAAAGCTATGGAAGGATACGTTGTAGAAGGAGACTTAAGAAGAGAAGTGGCTTTAAACATTAAAAGATTAACAGAAATTGGTTGCTATAGAGGATTAAGACATAGAAGAGGTCTTCCAGTAAGAGGACAAAGAACAAAAACAAATGCTCGTACAAGAAAAGGTCCTAGAAAATTAGTAAGTAAAAGCAAAAAATAAAGTGTAAATTAAAGGAGGTAAGCTTTAAAATGGCAAAAGCTGTAACAAAAAGAACAACACCTAGAAGAAGAGATAGAAAAAACATCGAAAAGGGTATGGCACATATACATTCTAGTTTTAATAATACAATTGTAACCATCACAGATGTACAAGGAAATGCAATTTCTTGGGCAAGTGCTGGTGAACTTGGATTTAAAGGTTCAAGAAAAAGTACACCATTTGCAGCAGGAGAAGCTGCAGAAACAGCTGCTAAAGCAGCAATGGAACATGGTCTAAAAACAGTAGAAGTATTTGTAAAAGGACCAGGTTCAGGAAGAGAAGCAGCAATTCGTTCTTTACAATCAGCAGGATTAGAGATTAGTAGCATTAAAGATGTTACACCAATCCCACACAATGGTTGTAGACCACCAAAAAGAAGAAGAGTATAGAAAAATCCTTAAATGAGAAGGATAAAAATTTGAAGGAGGGAAATTAAAAAATGGCAAGATACAAAGATGAACAATGCCGTATTTGCCGTAGAGAAGGACAAAAGTTATTCTTAAAAGGTTCCAGATGTTATACAGATAAATGCAGTATTTCAAGAAGAAATTATGCACCAGGACAAAATGGACAGAAAAAGAAGAAACTTTCTGAATATGGTACACAGTTAAGAGAAAAACAAAAAACAAAATCATACTATGGAGTTGGAGAAAGACAATTTAGAAGATATTTTGAAATGGCTTCTACTGGTAAAGGAATTACTGGTGAAAGATTATTACAAATCCTAGAAAGTAGATTAGATAATGTAGTATACAGATTAGGATATGGAAGTTCCAGAGCACAAGCAAGAATGTTAATTACACATGGTGCTTTCGAAGTAAATGGCCATAAAGTAGATATTCCTTCTTACTTGGTAAAAGCAGGAGATGTTATTAAAGTAAGAGAGATAAGAAAAGATAATGGCACAATTAAATTAAATGTAGAAGAAAATGCAGGAAGACCAGTTCCAACTTGGCTAGAAAAAGATGCTGAATCTTTAAGTGGAAAAGTAGTAAGACTTGCATCTAGAGAAGATATTGATCTTCCAATAGAAGAACATTTAATAGTAGAGCTTTACTCTAAATAATAAGATAGAAATATTTTTAAAAAATGTATATTATGTTTTGAGAAGTATAGTAATAGGGGAAAAGAAAAAAAGAAAATGGGCATGAAACTAACCTTAAATATACAACTTCTAAAAAATAGGAGGTAAAAATGATAGAATTTGAAAGGCCAAATATTAAATGCTTAGAGATGGATAACGAAAACAATTATGCAAAATTCGTTTGTGAACCATTAGAGCGTGGTTATGGAGTAACAATAGGAAATTCTTTAAGAAGAATTTTACTTTCTTCTTTACCAGGAGCTGCTATCACAAGCGTAAAAATAGAAGGCGTAGTTCATGAATTTTCTACTATACCTAATGTAGTAGAAGATGTACCAGAGATAATTGTGAATTTAAAACAAGTTAGATTAAAATTACATGACAACGAAGAAAAAAGCATCAGAATAGACTATAAAGGAGAAGGAGAGGTAAAAGCAGGAGACATTATTACAGATAGTACTGTAGAAGTTTTAAATCCAGATTTACATATTGCAACTTTATCAGAAGGTGCAAATCTTCAAATAGAAATGACAGCTAATATGGGAAGAGGATATAATTCTGCTGAAAAGAATAAAAAAGATAATCAACCATTAGGCGTTTTACCAATTGACTCTATCTATACACCAGTAAAGAAAGTAAACTATGCTGTAGAGAATACAAGAGTTGGACAAAACATCGATTATGATAAATTAACGATTGAATTATGGACAGATGGAAGTTTAGCTCCTTATGAAGCATTAAGCTTAGCAGCAAAAGTAATGACTGGACATCTAGAATTATTTATCGATTTATCAGAAACTGCTAAAAATACGCAAGTAATGATAGAAAAAGAAGAAAATAAGAAAGAAAAAGTATTAGAAATGTCTATTGAAGATTTAGAATTATCTGTAAGATCATTTAATTGTTTAAAAAGAGCTGGAATCTCAACAGTAGAAGATATTACAAATAAGACAGAAGCTGAAATGATGAAAGTGAGAAATTTAGGAAAGAAATCTCTAGATGAAGTAACTTATAAATTACATTCTTTAGGATTAGACTTTGCTAAAGAAGAAGAGTAAAATTAGAAAAAGGAGGAAACAAAGTTGGCAACGAATAGAAAATTAGGTAGAACAACAGACATTCGTTTAGCTATGCTAAGAAGTCAATTAACAGATTTAATTTTGCATGAAAAAATAGAAACAACAGAAGCTAGAGCTAAAGAACTAAAAGCAATGGCAGATAGTATAATTGCTTTAGCGGTCAAAGAAAAAGATAACTTCGAAAAAGTAAAAGTAAAAGTTGTAAAAGCAAAATTAGATAGCAAGGGAAATAAAGAAACAGAACTTGTAAAAAGCAAAAATGGTAAAGAATATTTAAGAGTTGTAAAAGAAGAAACAACTGAAGAAAGACAAAAAGATATGCCATCTAGATTAAATGCAAGAAGAAAAATGATGAAAATGCTTAATAAAGTAAAAGATGAAAAAGGAAATAACATCGATTTACCTGCTAAATTATTTAATGAAATAGCACCAAAATACGAGGGAAGAGTTGGTGGATACACACGTATTATCAAAACAGGACCTCGTAGAGGAGATGCAGCAGAAGTAGTTATTTTACAATTAGTTTAAAAAACAAAAACCTAATGTTATGTTAGGTTTTTTTTAGAGGAAAATTATATAAATCAAAGTAGAATAAATTTAGAACATGATAAAAACAGGGTATCCTCTTTAGCGGATTTGTACTAGGATACCTTATTTTTAAGCATTCTTTAATTGTGCTTCTCTTTCTTCGAAAAATTTTTCAATGGGAATTTCTAATACATGACTAATTTTCCATAGTGTATAAATACTTATTCCTTGATGAATATGTGTACTTTCTAAATTTCCAATTAAGGAAGTGGAGACGTCTACTTTTTCAGCTAAATTTTCTTGTGTCATTTTTCCTTTTTCTAGGCAATATAATCTGCGATAATATTTTACATTTTGACCGATAATATAAAATAATTCCATTTGTTTTGCTTCATCTAATTCGTCCATATTTTTCTCCTTTTTCATTATCATTGATGATAATATTTTCTCATGAATGTAAGAAAATACAATATATTTAAAATGATATAATATCATCAAAAATGATAAAAACAGTACTTTTAAAACTTATATGTAAATATTTACAAAAAAATAATTTAAACAAATTTTTTATAAAAGTATTGACAAAACAAAAATTCGATATATAATAAAACTATACAAACAAAAATTCGCGTGGAGGTAAAACATGATTACAACAATTCATATTAAAAATATTGGCATTATAGAAGATATTACAATAGATTTTAATCAAGGGTTAAATATACTTACAGGAGAAACAGGAGCAGGAAAAACTCTAATTATTGACTCTTTAGGAATATTGGCAGGTGGTAGATTCTCCAAAGAGATGATACGTAAAGGAGAAGAATATTCTTATGTAGAAGCATGTCTTTTTCTACCAAATCACGAGAATGCAATAGAAGGAAATATTATTGTATCTAGGGAAATATGCACAAATGGAAGAAATATGTGTAAAATAAATGGAAGAATGGTAACGGTAAATGAATTAAAAGAATTTATGAAACCCATTATAGACATTCATGGGCAACAAGATAATCAGGTAATATTAGATAAGAATTCTCATATAGGCTATTTAGATAGTTTTATAGGAGAAGAGATAGAAACATTAAAAGAAGAATATAGAAAGCAGTACAACCAATACTGCGAGATAAATCGATTGTTAGCAGAAAATTATGGAGATGAAACAGAAAAAGAAAGAAAATTAGATTTATTAAAATATCAATTAAAGGAAATTCAAGTAGCAGGTTTAAAAGTGGGTGAAGAAGAGGAATTAGAAGAAAAACATAGAAAAATGATGCATGCAGAAAAAGTAATGCAAAACCTAGCTGAGGCAAATGGAGCATTGAGTAATCAAACAATAGACAGTGTAAATATAGCCATTAGAGCATTAGAAAAAATAGAAGAGATAGATAGTAGCTATGCCGAAAAATTAGTAAACTTAAAAAATATATATTATGAGGTTCAGGAATTAACCAGAGATATTTCCTCTATGCAAGAAGAGGATGAATGGGATGTAAGAGAGCAAGAAGCAGTAGAAGAGCGATTAGATACCATATTTTCCTTAAAAAGGAAATATGGAAATAGTATAGAAGCAGTTATGGAATATGCAGAAAAATTAGAAAAACAAATAGAAGAAATAGAAAATATGGATGAAATCAATCAAAAGAGGAGAAAAGAAGTAGTAGAAATAGAAAAAACGTTGCAACAATTAGGAAATAACATGCATGAAGTTAGAGAAAAATATGCTAAAAAATTATCCCGTTTAGTGAATCAGGAATTATCGGATTTAGAAATGAAACAAGCACAATTTACAGTAGGAATAAAAAAGAAAAGCCAGTATCAGAAAAATGGCATAGACGAAGTAGAATTTTATATTTGTACCAATGTAGGGGAAGAAGCAAAGCCACTTATCAAAATTGCATCAGGAGGAGAAATGTCCAGAATTATGCTTGCTATTAAGTCAGTTCTTGCCGAAATAGATAGAGTGCCTGTTTTAATTTTTGATGAAATAGATACAGGAATTAGTGGTATAGCGGCCAATGCAGTAGGTCAAAAAATGAAAAGAATAGCAAAATATCATCAGGTATTATGTATTACTCATTTGGCAAATATTGCAGCCAAGGGAGATTATAATTATTATATATCTAAAAAAGTAAAAGAAAATCACACAGTAACACAAATAGAACAATTAAATGAAGAAAGAACATTACAAGAAATAGCAAGAATTGCAAGTGGAGATGTTTCAAAAATATCTATAGAACATGCACAAGCTCTAAGAAAAGCAGTATAAAACTTACAAATAAGGAAAATAAAAGAAAATTGTAGTAGCAAAATAGGGAAAAAGTAAAAGAAGAGGTTTACATTTTCCTTATTTTGCTATATAATAAATACGTAAAATTTGAAAATAAGGAGAGGAAAACAATGGAAAATAAGGAAGAAACAATACAGTCAGAAGAAGAGTTAAATCAATTATTACAAATAAGAAGAGATAAACTAAATAAATTAAAAGAAGAAGGAAAAAATCCTTTTGAAATTCGTAAATTTAATAGAACACATACCAGTCAAGAAATAAAAGACCATTATGAAGAATTAGAAGGAAAAGATGTTACAATAGCAGGAAGAATGATGGCAAAAAGAATTATGGGAAAAGCATCTTTTTGTCATATTCAAGATGGAGAAGGTAGAATTCAAAGTTATGTAAGCATTAACGAATTAGGAGAAGAAGCTTACAAACAATTTAAAGAAGAAGATATAGGAGATATTATAGGAATTACAGGTTTTGTATTTAAAACAAAAACAGGAGAAATTTCTATTCATGCAAAAGAAGTAATGCTACTTAGTAAATCTTTAAGACCACTTCCAGAAAAATTTCATGGATTAAAAGATACTGACTTAAGATATCGTCAAAGATATGTAGATTTAATTATAAATCCAGAAGTAAAAAATACATTTTTATCAAGGAGTAGGATTATTACAGAAGTTCGAAACATATTAGATAAAAAAGGATATCTTGAAGTAGAAACACCAATTTTAAATTCTATTTCTGGAGGAGCAACAGCAAGACCATTTATAACACACCATAATACCTTAGATATTGATATGTATTTAAGAATTGCATTAGAACTTAATTTAAAACGTTTAGTTGTAGGTGGATTTGATAAAGTATACGAAATAGGAAGAGTATTTCGTAATGAGGGAATGGATATTCGTCATAATCCAGAATTTACAATGCTTGAATTATATGCTGCATATCAAGATTATCATGATATGATGGATATAGTAGAAGAAATATTTTCAACTGTATGTATGAAAATAAAAGGAACAATGAAGATTACTTATCAAGGACAAGAAATAGATTTAACACCATCATGGAAAAGAATTAGTATGATAGATTCTATTAAGGAAATAACGGGTATTGATTTTAATCAAATTAATTCAAATGAGGAGGCAATTTCGCTTGCTAGAGAGAGAGGGCTTACTGTAGAACAAGGGAAAGAGACTAGAGGAGATATCATTAGCTTATTCTTTGACGAATATGTTGAGAAAACATTAATACAGCCAACGTTTATTTATGATTATCCAGTGGAAATTTCACCACTTGCTAAAAAAAGTCCAAAAGATAATAGATTAACAGAACGTTTTGAGTTTTTTATTTGTGGACGAGAATATGGAAATGCATTTTCAGAGTTAAATGATCCAATTGATCAATATGAAAGATTTAAGAAACAAGTAGAGGCCAGAGAAGCGGGAGATGAAGAAGCAGGAATGATGGATGAAGATTATATTAATGCACTAGAAATTGGACTTCCACCAACAGGAGGATTAGGTATTGGAATAGATCGATTTGTTATGTTATTAACAGATGCTCCTTCTATTAGAGATGTATTATTATTCCCAACAATGAAACCATTGGCATAGAACATTAGCAAATTAAAAATAAATCTTAATAAATACTAAAAACTCTTAATATGTTGCAAATAGAGAGTTACAGACAATACAAAAAGAATAGTGAAATCTAATAGAAACGAATGAATTTTAATAAATTTATTCTGGTAGCTGTAAAAATTTAAATAGATTTAAAGGCTTTTAAAGAGTTTTTATAAGTTAATAACTGTAATAAATACAAAATAAAAATAGGAAATGTAGTTATTGAAATAATATCTAACATATAGAAGTTAATTTAGAAATAAGTTAACTTCTTTTTATTTGCCTCTAAAATAATTTTAAGGAGGTAAAAGTAGATGAAAAAAACAATTTATGATTTTGAAAGAAAATACGAAGTTCAAGATGAACTTTTAAATGAGGGAGCTTTAGAAGGATTAGATGAAAGG
>CALXAQ010000085.1 GCA_944386335.1 uncultured Clostridia bacterium
ATTAGAAAAACAAATTTTAAAAGTAGTAGAGTCGGCAGATAATTAAATAAGTGATAGCAATTAGTAGGATAGAAATAAGCAAGGATAAGACAGAAAAGAAGAGTAGAACATTTTGGCTAAAGGAAGGGGATAATTAAACGATAGGTGTGTCTTAAGAAAGGAATGAGAGAAATGAGAAGGAAGTATTTAAATCAAGCATTTGTGGGAAATAAAGATATGGTGATTAGTTTTAGTGAAAAAGGAGAACTCCTAAGGCTATTCTATCCTAGTAGAGATTGTAGACAATTTGTGGAGACATTGCAAGCAGGAGTAAAAATAAATGATTCTGCACTTATTTATTTGCATGACGATATCAATAACCAATATAATCAATATTATTCTGAAAATACAAATGTACTTAATACACAAATAGAAAATACTTACTTTAATTTACAAATATTACAAACAGATTTTGTAACAGTAGAACAAAATGTATATATTAGAAAATATGTCATGACGAATCATAATACTATTGATTTAAATGTAGATTTTTTAGTATACTCCCAACTATTATCTAGCTTTAATAACATGGTTGGATCTAAAGTAGAAGACAATATTTTAATGCAATATAGCCATAATTATACTTTTTCTATTTTTTCAAAATTACCAATTAAGGGGTATCGATTAAACAATAGTGAACAAGAAATAAGGAATGGTGTTTTGTATGATAAAGATTATATAGGAATGGCAAGAGATTCGGGTGTTAGTTTTTCAGTAGGAACTATAAAATCAGGGGAAACAAAAGAATTTGAAATATTTATCTATATCAATAATAATAGAGAAATTTACGCATTTGACCAAATAAAAGAGAAAATAGAGACAATTCGAAAAATAGATACCAATAAAGAACTAGAAAAAGCAAAAAAGCATTGGAGAAAGTATGTCAAGCAACACGATGGATTGGGAATATTAAAAGAAGAAAAACAAGAAAAGTGGAAAGAAGTATTAAACGCACATAAACAGGGGGAATTTGATAAAGTAAAGAATATTTATACTAGAAGCATTTTACTATTTCCTTTGTTGCAAAATCATACGACGGGAGGAGTTTCGGCAGCGTTAGAAGTAGATGAAGAAAAAGATAAATCAGGAAGATATTCTTATTGTTGGCCAAGAGATGCTGTGTTTACAGCAAAAGCTTCTGACATTTTAAAAATGTATGAAGAAACTGAAAAATTTTATACTATATTTAGTAAAAATACGCAAAGCAAAAATGGAATGTGGGAACAAAGATTTTTTACAGATGGGAGATTAGCACCATGTTGGGGCTATCAAATAGATGAAACAGCAAGTGTGGTGTTTGGAGCATATGTACATTACTATCATACAAAAAATAAAGCATTTTTGAAAGAGAGTTTAGATATGTGTGAAAGAGCAGTTGCATACCTAAAAAAATATGTTGATTATATTACTGGAGAATGTATACAAGACAGAAAGAATGAAATACAACAAGAAAGATTTGTAAAAAATGAAAGTTATGATTTATGGGAAATGCACGAGGGTATCCATCTATATTCTTTGTCAGCTATCTTTGGTGCATTTGAAGCAATGGAACATATTTATGAAAATTTAAAAGATAGGAAAAATACAAATCAGGAAAAGCAAAAAGAAGAAAAGGAAAAAATAGAGAGTGTGAAACAATATGGAGAAAGAGTCAGAAAATATTGTTTAACACACTTATGTGATGAAGAAACAAAAGTATTAAAGAGAAATAATAAAGATGAGATATTAGATATTAGTATATTAGGAGCGGTTACTCCATTTAGAATGTTAGATCCTAATGAGAAAGAAGTAAAAAATACAGTCGAAAAAATAGATTTAACCTTAAGAACTTATACAGGAGGATATGTACGCTTTGAAAACGATAGCTATATAGGAGGAAATAATCCATGGCCAATAGCCACCTTATGGATGGCGTTATATTGGATACAAGTAGGGCAAAAAGAAAAAGCTAGGAAATGTATAGAATTTGTAACAGATACAGCAACAAAACATGGTCTACTAGCAGAACAAATAGATAATCCAACTATGCAGTCGAAATGGGTAATTGGACTTGGATGGTCACATGCTATGTACATTATAACATTATATAGTATAGGATTAATGTATCACTTAATAGATGGACCAAAATCTGATAAGAATTTCGGAGTGTCACAAAAATGTCAGGGATAAAGGAGTGAGAAAATGGCAAAGGCAAAAACAGTTTTTGTGTGTAGTAGTTGTGGATATGAATCAGCAAAATGGTTAGGAAAATGTCCAACTTGTAACGAATGGAATACGTTTTATGAAGAAAAAGTGGCAAAAGCTACAGATGGCAGCTTCTTGGGTGATAAAAAGTCAAATGCTGCCAAGCCAACTAGTTTAAATAATGTAGAAGCAAAAGAGTCACCTCGTATTTCTACAGGTGTTGGAGAGTTGGACAGAGTTTTAGGAGGAGGTTTAGTAAAAGGTTCTCTTGTTTTATTAGGTGGGGAACCTGGTATTGGTAAATCTACTCTTATTCTGCAAATTTGTAATCAAATAAAAGGAGAGGGAAAAGTACTTTATGTTTCTGGAGAAGAGTCTGCTCAACAGATAAAAATTAGAGCAGATAGATTAGGTATCCAAAATGAAGATATTCTTTTTTTAGGAGAGACAGATATTGATATCATTAGTGAAGAGATTTCTCAAATAAAACCAAAGTTAGTGATTATTGATTCTATTCAAACAATGTATAGTGAAGAGATTTCGTCAGCAGCAGGAACAGTTAGTCAGGTAAGAGAGATTACGGCTCGCATTATGAAAATTTGCAAACAACAAGAAATTACAACTATTATTATAGGCCATGTTACCAAAGAGGGAAATATTGCAGGACCAAGGGTTTTGGAACATATGGTAGATACGGTTCTTTATTTAGAGGGAGAACGTTATTTTTCTTATCGTGTATTAAGAGGTGTAAAAAATCGTTTTGGTTCTACGAATGAAATAGGAATGTTTGAGATGCAAAATGAAGGCATGATAGAGATTACTAACCCCTCTTCTGTGCTAATATCAGAAAGAGATGATAATCCGTCAGGTTCTGTTATTGTAGCTACTATGGAAGGGACAAGACCTCTTTTAATTGAATTACAAGCATTAACAACGGCAAGTGTATTTGGTATTCCTAGAAGAAGTGCTAACGGAATTGATTACAATCGATTAACCATGTTAATGGCAGTATTGGAAAAAAAAGCAAGCCTTGCATTAGGAACACAAGACGTATATTTAAATGTAGTTAGTGGTATACGTATTATAGAACCAGCTGTAGATTTAGGTGTTATTTTAGCAGTGGCATCTAGTTTTAAAAACATTAGTATTCCAACAGATGTAGTAGTTATGGGAGAAGTAGGATTGACAGGGGAAGTAAGAGCAGTAAACATGATAGAGAAAAGATTAAAGGAAGCGGAAAAATTAGGCTTTAAAAAATGTATGATTCCAGAAAATAACAAAAAACTATTGAAAGATTCCTACAAATTAGATATAATAGGCGTGAAAAATATACAAGATGCTTTGAAAGTATTGTATACAAATCAAAAAGGTAAGAAACAAGGATAGGAGTGGAATGCATTGACAACCAATAAAGACCTTTCCATTACAGATGTATTAAAGTTGATTGCACCAGGTACCCCAATTCGAGATGGATTAGAAAACATATTAAAAGCAAAAACAGGAGCATTGATCGTTATTGGGGATAGTAAAGAAGTATTAGAAATTGTAGATGGTGGATTTAGCTTAGAGGTAGATTATACTTCATCCAGATTATATGAACTTGCCAAGATGGATGGAGCCATTATTTTAAGTGGAGATTTTAAGAAAATTTTATATGCGAATACACAATTAATACCTTCTTCCGATATCACAACAACAGAAACAGGAACTAGACATAGGACTGCAGAACGTACCGCAAAACAAACAGGAGAAATTGTGATTAGTATCTCACAGAGAAGAAATATTATTACCATATTCAAAGGATATGAAAGATATGTGTTAGAAGATACGGCAAAAGTAATTTCTAAAGCAAATCAAGCTTTGCAAACGGTAGAAAAATATAAAAAAGTATTTGATAGTAAACTAAGCCTTTTAAATGAATACGAATTTAATGATATCGTTACATTAGAAAATGTAATAGTGGCTATACAAAGAGCACAAATGGTTATGAAAGTAGTAGATGAAGTACAAAAAGCAGTAGATGAGCTTGGAGAAGAAGGTAGACTACTAGAAATGCAATTAGAAGAATTAGTAGGAGATTTAGAAAAAGAAGAACTATTAATTATTAAAGATTATATTGCACCAGGCAAAAAGCGAACAGCAGAGAAAGTGTTACAAGAAATTAGTTCATTGCCATTAGAAGATTTAAAAAGATTGCAAACTATAGGAAGATTACTTGGATATGAAGATTTTGATAACTATGATGAGGTAGGTGTTTATACAAGAGGATATCGTATCCTAAGCAAAATACCACGAATGCCAAGTAATATTGTGGATAACTTAGTAAAGTCTTTCAAATCCTTCCAACACATTTTAGCTGCAGATATCCCAGCACTAGATGATGTAGAAGGAATAGGAGAAATAAGAGCAAAAACCATAAAACAATCTTTAAAAAGAATGCAAGAACAGTTTGTATTTGATAATCTAATGTTATAAAATTTATGCCAAAAAGGCCAGAACTTTTTAGAATATGTTCACACAAAGAAAGGAATGGAAAAAATGAGTAATAAAAAAGAAATGATATTCAGAGGAATAGGAATGATTGTAATTTTACTATTAATAGTAGGAATAGCTTATGTAAGTTATGGAGTTTATCAAAAGTATACCTTAAATATTCCAAATCCAGTAGCTACAATAGAAATACAAGATTATGGAACCATAAAAGTAGAATTATATCCTGATATGGCACCCAATACAGTTTCTAATTTTATTCGTTTAGCAAACAACGGTTATTATAATGGACTTACTTTTCATAGAACAATTCCAGATTTTATGATACAAGGAGGTTCTAAAAATGGAGATGGAACAGGTGGACCAACACTAAGTAATATTCAAGATGGAGGCAGTGACACGCAAACTTATGCGATAAAGGGAGAATTTATTGCAAATGGTTATGAAGAAAATACACTAAAAATGGAAAAAGGTGTTATTGCTATGGCTCGTTCTGATTATAGTGATATTAGTTCTGCTTTAACAGAAGAAGGATATAATTCTGCATCTGCACAATTCTTTATTATGCAAGCAGATAATACGAATATTGATGGACTTTATGCAGGTTTTGGAAAAGTAATAGAAGGATTAGAGATAGTGGATGCTATTGCTAATGTAGAGGTAGTAACTAGAGATGAGAGTGAGACAGAAGGAGTAGATAAACCAGTAAACCCACCTGTGATTACATCTATTACAGTAGAAACTTATGGTGTAGATTATGGAGCACCAGAAACACAAGAGCCATTTAGTTATTATGATTGGTTAATGGAAAATTATAGTACTATGTCAGCACAATAAAATATATTAAGGGCAGGTATTTTTATATACTTGCCCTCATACGTTTTATTAATCTATTTTAACTCCACAACTGTGACACCCATCTCTCCCTCGCCAAAAGTTCCTAAACGAAAACTTTTGACATGAGGATTCTTTTTTAAAAATTGATGAATGCCATCTCTTAACTTGCCAGTTCCTTTTCCATGAACAATACGGACGGTTTGTAGTTTGGCAAGTGCACAATCATCTAAATATTTATCTATTACAAAGCATGCTTCTTCCACATTTTGACCAATCACGTTAATCTCTGTAGTAGCATGTTTTGCTTTAAAAGAAGAGGAGGTTGTGCTAGTGGCAGAAAATGATTTTTCTTGTTTTGGTTCTTTAGAAAGAAGATATTCAATATCTTGCAGAGTAATATTCATTTTAGCATTTCCCATTTGTACTTGTAGTTTCTTTTTATTTGCAGCAATAGATAGAATGGTAGCAGGTTCTTTCCATTTCCTTAATTGTACTACTTGTCCTACCTTTAAATCATCTATAGATAAGTTAGGTGTAATAATTTCCTCTTTGGAAGTGTGAGAAAACTCTTGGATAGAGTGATTTAAGTTTTGACGTAGTGCATTTGCCCTCTTTAATGTAGAAGTATCTTTAGAATTGTGTATTAATTCTTCCAATTCTTTTATCAATGAGTTAGCTTCTTCTTTTGCAGTAGTAAGAATTCTTTTAGCTTCTTCTTGAGCTTGCTTTTTTTGATTTGTTTCTTGCTCTTTTAAGAAAGTATATTTTTGTTCTAATGATTTTCTAAGGAGAGTAATTTGATGTTCATTTTTCACAATTTCTTCTTTTTCTTTTTCAATTATTTGCTTATCATCATAAATGTTTTTTAGTAATTCTTCCATGCTAATGGCATCTTCCTGTAACAATTCTTTTGCTCTATCTAAAATAGAGGCAGATAATCCTAGTTTTTGACTAATTGCAAAAGCATTACTTTTTCCAGGAATACCTACTAATAATTGATAAGTAGGTTTTAAATGTTCTATATCAAATATAAAACTTGCATTTTCAAAACCATCTGTTACAAAGGCATAGTTTTTAAGTTCTGCATAATGTGTGGTTGCCATAGTTAGACTGCCTATCTGATAGAATTTTTCTAAAATAGCAATAGCGAGGCTAGCTCCTTCAGTTGGATCTGTACCAGAACCTAGTTCGTCTAATAGAACAAGACTATCAGAAGTAGCGTTCCTTAAAATATGAATGATGTGCAGCATATGTGCAGAAAAAGTACTAAGAGATTCTTGAATACTTTGCTCATCTCCAATATCAGCAAAAACTTGATCAAATACATAAATACGACTATGTGAAGAGGCAGGAATGAATAGTCCACTACAAGCCATTAAAGTTAAAAGACCAGTTGTTTTTAAACTAGCTGTTTTTCCACCAGTATTAGGACCAGTAACTAGCAAACAAGAATAATTTTCGCCCAGAGACATGGTAATGGGAACGACAGTATCTTTTGCAATAAATGGATGCCTTGCATTTTCCAAAAAAAGTTCTTTCTTGTCACTAAGAATTGGCATGGCAGCATCCATCTCCTTAGCCAAATAAGCTTTGGCAAAAATAAAGTCTAAAGTGGATAATACGGATACATTTTTTCTAATTTCTTCTATATAAGGGAATAAAAGACGAGATAATTGCATTAAAATTTTCTCAATCTCTATAGATTCCTCTACTTTTAAAGAAGCAATTTTGTTATTTAATTCGAAGACAGAAATAGGTTCTATATATACTGTAGATCCACTACTAGAAATATCATGAATAAAACCTTTTATGTGAGAACGATACTCTTCTTTAACAGGAATAACATAGCGGTCAGAACGAATAGTGATAATAGGCTCCATAAAATATTTTGCATAAGAAGAATGCAATAACTGATTTAGATTGTCCTTTATGGCAGATTCTGCTTTTTGAATATTTTTACGTATATGGAATAATTCTGTAGAAGCATTATCAGCTAAAGTATCTTCATCTATAATACATTTACCAATAGTATCTTCTACAGAGAAATTTGTGTAAAGAAGAGAAAATTGGTCATCTAAAATAGGAAAATCAGATAAATTAAAATTCGAATCTTGGTAAAAGTAGGATTTTAATTCCCTAAAAAAAAGAAAAATAGAAGCAATATCTAGTAATTTCTTTAAAGATAATGATTGACTTGCTTCTAATTGTTTATATGTTATTTCCATATTTTCAGGAAGTTCTCCTATAGGAGGACTTCCTTTGCGAAGCAATAGGTTAACTGCTTCCGAGGTTTGTGATAGCAATCTTTGTACTTCCTCTTTGTTAGAATGAGGAAGTAAGTCAAAGGTTAACCTTTTTGCTATACTAGTTTTGCAATTGCTAGCTAGTTTTTGCAATATTTTAGTATATTCTAATTTTTCTAAATAATGGTTCATAACATTAAGCACTCCTTTAAATTCTTTATTATTATGCCATAAATTAACCAAAAATACAAGTGATTACATTTTTTAAAATGAAAAAAAATATTGACTCTTACAAAATCTATTGGTAAAATAAAAAACGTAAATATATATTAATAAATCAACATAATCAGGATAGAAAAAAATCAGAAGGAAATACTAAGGAAAAATAGGAGGGAAACATGCAAAATAATAAAGGAATTACAATAATAACATTAGCAGTTACCATTATCGTATTAATTATA
>CALXAQ010000086.1 GCA_944386335.1 uncultured Clostridia bacterium
GCTTTAGAAAATACGGGAAATACAGAATTAGAACAACGAATTAATTATGAAATTATGTTGAAAATGAATCAGATTTTAGAGGAAGCGGAAGAAAGAGCTGCTGAATATAAAAAGGCAGTTATAGAAACAGGAGGAAAAGAAGAAGATTATCAACCAATCAATATAAAAATAGACTATAAGGTAGGTTATTCTAGTGATAAAGTGGTATCATTTGTAATATTGAAATCAGAAACATTAGCAAGCGCTTATACAGAAAGATATTTTTATAATATAGATATAGAAACGGGAAAAGAATTGAATTTAAGAGATATATTTGGAAAAGATTATAAGAAAATAGTGGACGAAGCAATTTATACAGAGATAGAACAAAGAAGTAAAAATCCAGATAATGTATATTTTACTAAAGAAGAAGGAGGTTTTTCAGGTATAGAAAATGAATATCAAGATTTTTACATTAATGAAGAAGGAAAAGTGGTAATTGTATTTGAAAAATATGAAATAGCACCGGGCTCTATGGGAATACAAGAATTTGTAATAGATAAAAAGGTATTTTAAAAGGAAACTCTTATAAAATTGCAACATACGAAATAAAAGATAAAGAAGATACTCTTCTAATAGGGAAGGGTATCTATTTTTATGCTTACAAAAGAAAAATGTAAAATATTGTATAAAAATATTGAAATTTATATATAAATAATATATGATAAGTTTAACTTAATAAGTAAATAAAAAATAAAAGCCCTAATCATAGAACTTTTATTAATTCACCTAAGTGAAACCAAATAATTGGCATTAAAGGTTAAACCTTATTTTAACTCATTGTGCTATTTTAGATAGTAATTTAATAGCACTATCAATATAATATAAAAAGGAGAAAAAGTCAAGAAAATGAAACAAAAAAATGAAGAAATCTATAACATAGGATTAGATATTGGAGTAGGATCTGTAGGATGGTGTGTAACAGACGAAAAAGGAGAAATACTTAAGAAGAATGGAAAAAACATGTGGGGTTCTAGAATATTTAGTGAAGCAAATACAGCAAAAGAAACGAGGAACTTTAGAGGAGCACGTAGAAGATTAGATAGAAGAAAGCAAAGAATTCACTTATTACAAAATATGTTATTAGAAGATATGGAAAAAGAATATCCTAATTTTTTTCCTATGATAAAAGAAACTTCCTTGGATTTTGAAGATAAAATAAAGGCAGAAAGTATTTTAGGTGTAAAATATAATCTTTTTTCAGATTCTCAAATAACAGATAGAGAATACTATGAAAAATTTCCGACAATATATCATTTAAGAAGTTACTTAATAAAAACAGAGGAAAAAGTAGATTTAAGGTTAGTATATTTAGCTATTCATCATATTATGAAGTATAGAGGAAATTTTTTATATGAGGGAAATTTTTCAAACAACATTGCCGAAATAGAAGAAAAATGGGATATCGTATTGGATTATTTACAAAGTAATTATGAAATAGGATTAAAACAGGAATTAAATGAAATCATACAAATATTATCAGAAAAAAATGGCACAAAAATGAATAAAAAGGAAAAACTACTAGATTGTTTTCAATATGATAAAACAGAAAAAGCAATAGTGGTCAATGTTATAAATGCTATTTTGGGATATACATTTGACTTAACTAAAATTTTTGAAATAGAGTTGGAAAACAGTAAAATATCTTTTTCCAATGAGATAGAAAACGAAGAAGAAATTAAAAACATATTACAAGAAAAGACATATATATATGAAGCCATGCATGAAATAGCTAGTTGGTTTACTTTGCAAAATATCTTAAAGGGAAAAAATTATATATCAGAAGCTATGATGGAAAAATATGAAAAATATGCACAGGATTTAAAAATATTGAAAGATACATATAAGAGGTATTTTCCAAAAGAGTATAAATCTATGTTTAGAAAATACGATAAAGATAATTATGTTGCATATGTGGGGAATAGTTGTGGAAGAAATTATGAAAAATGTAAGCCAGAAGAATTTTTTTCAAGATTAAAAGCAAAAATAAAAAGTTTACCAGAAGGATGCCCAGAAAAAGAGAGAATCAGTAAAGAATTAGAAGATAATAATTTCTTAAGAAAATTAAATGTAGTAGAAAATAGTGCTATACCACATCAACTACATGAGAGAGAATTAGAGAAAATATTAAAAAACCAATCAAAATATTATCCAACTCTAAAGGAGAATAAAGAAAATATTTTAGAATTATTTCATTTTAGAATACCTTATTATGTGGGGCCTTTAGCAAAAGAGAATGGAAAATGGTCATGGGTAGTTAGAAAAAGTGATGAACCTATAAGACCATGGAATTTTGAAGAAATAGTAGACGAAGATGCAACTGCAGAAGCCTTTATAAAGAGAATGACAAATTCTTGTACCTATTTGGTAAACGAAGACGTTATGCCAAAACAATCTTTATTATATTCGAAATTTTGTGTACTAAACGAATTAAACAATATTAGAGTAGATGGAAAACATATTGCAAAAGATACAAAAATGCAGATAATAGAAAAATTATTCAAAAGATATAAAAAAGTAACCAAAAAGATGCTCATCAATTTCTATAAAATAGAAGGAATATCTGTAAAGAATATAGAGGGATTGCAAGATGACGAAAACTTTATGTCAAATATGTCAGCTTATATAGATATGGAGAGAATATTTGGAAAAGTAGATGAAAGAAATTTTGAACAATGTGAAAATTTAATATATTGGATTACTATTTTTGAAGAAAAGAAAATACTAAAAAGAAAAATCAGAAAAGAATATAAAGAAATTACAGAAGAACAGATGAAGCAGTTAATAAAATTAAAATATACGGGGTGGTCTAGATTATCTAAAAAATTATTAGATGGATTAAAATCAAATGACGGAGAAACCATTATGCAAAAGCTAGAAAATACAACTTTAAACTTTATGCAAATTCTTCATAATAAAGAATATGGTTTTGATAGAGAAATAGAAAAGTCAATGAACCCAAAAGAAGGAAAAATACGTTATGAAGAGGTTGCAGAGATTCCTACCTCTCCTGCTAATAAAAGAGCAATATGGCAAACGATAAGTGTAGTAAAAGAGATTGCAAAAATAATGAAAAACGAACCACAGAATATTTATATTGAGTTTGCAAGAGCAGAGGACACAGATAAGCAATTAAAAAACAATAGACAGAAACAGTTGTTAAAAAAGTATGAAGAAATAGAAAAACAAGTAAAAGAATTAAAAGAGTATGACCACAATGTATATCTGGAATTAAAGAAAAATCAAAATGAGAAAAATTTAAGTGAAAAAATGTACTTATATTATATTCAAAATGGAAAATGCTTATATAGTGGAAAAGCACTTAATATAGATGAGTTGAGCCGATATGAAGTAGATCATATTTTGCCACAATCTTATATAAAAGATGATAGTATAGATAATAAAGCATTAGTTCTAAAAGAAGAAAATCAAAGAAAAAAAGATAGTATGCTATTAGCAGATGAAATTATTGATGCTAGAATAACATGGTGGCAAAGTTTATTAGAAAATGGATTAATTAGTCAAACAAAGTACTATAGATTAATTAGGAGAAAAATGTTTAATACAAATGAAGATAGAGAAAAATTTGTACAAAGACAATTAGTAGAAACAAGACAGATTACAAAATATGTAACGAATTTATTAAAAAATGAATATAAAAACACAGATATATATGCCATAAGAGGAGAACTAACACATAATTTTAGAGAAAAATATAAAATTTATAAAAACAGAAATGTAAACCATTATCATCATGCACAAGATGCTTATATCTTGAGTATAATAGGAAATATCATAAGAAAGGAATGGAAAGGTACAGAACAATTTAAATATAGTGAATATGTTAAGAATTATTTTAAAGACGAAAAGAATAAGTATGAAAAAAATGGAATGATATTAGCTTTTGTGAACAAATATCTTAACATAGAAAAAATAAAAAAAGTAATGCAATATAAAGATTGCTATGTGAGTAGAATGCTGGAAGAAGGAACGGGAGCTTTTTATAAACAAACATTATATAGTCCAAAAGAGAAACCAGTTATTTCACTAAAAAGTAATAAAGCAGTAGAAAAATATGGAGGGTATTCGGGAGAGCAAAAAGCATATTGTGCGATATATGGCTATAAAAATAAGAAAAACGAGATAGAGTATCAATTAGTAGGTATTCCAATACAAGTATCCTATGAAATCAAAGAAGGAAAGCAGACCATAGAAAATTATATTCAAAATACTCATTTGAAGGGAGAAGAATATACAGATTTTAAAATTTTAAGAAATAAAATTTTAGTAAATCAAGAATATTTAGATGAAAATGGAGAAGCAATGAGATTATGTAGTGATAAAGAAATAAGACCAAGTAAAGAATTGGTATTGAATAGAAAAATGTCAGAGTTAGTACATAATATGAACTTACCAGAAAATAAGTTAGATGACCAGCAAAAGAAGCAGCTAATGGAAAGTTATGAAGATATGTTTCAATATTTGCTAGAAAAACTAAATAAAGAATATAAAATATTTGCATCTATTTATGAAAAAGTGAAGGAACAAAACGATACATTCGAAAGATTAGACGATAATAGTAAAAAGGCAGTTATTAATGGATTAATAGATTTGATGGAAACGGGGCAAGGCAATTTAAAGTTTTTAGGTTTAGGAGATAGAGCAGGAAGAAAAACTGGACAGGAATTTAAAACAGATAAACTATTAAAAATGATATTTATAGATAAATCTGTTACAGGAATGTACGAAAGAAGGTATAAAATAGAATGGGATGGAGAACAGTCGTAGTAAACAAAAATTGTAAATTAAGTTATAAAAACGACTATTTGATAATAAGAAGTGAAAATTTGCAAATGATTCATTTATCAGAAATTAATGTGATTATCGTAGAAAATGGTATGGTGTCTATCACATCATACCTGATAAATGAATTAGCTAAGCAAAAAATTAAAATCATTTTTTGTGATGAAAAGCACAATCCATCGTGTGAGATGATGCCTTACTATGGCTCTTTTCATACTAGTAAAAAAGTAATTTTGCAAACAAAATGGAAAAAAGAAAGAAAACAAAAAGCATGGCAACAAATTGTAAAATACAAAATACATAATCAGGCAATGTTACTAAAAAAATTAGAAATAAAAGGATATGAAAAACTATTAGAGTTTGAGGAACAAGTGGAATTAGATGATAAAACAAATAGAGAGGGACATGCAGCAAAAGTATATTTTAATTTATTATTTGGTCTAGACTTTTTTAGAGGTAATGAAGATAATACGAATACAGCTTTGGATTATGGATATGCTATCCTTTTATCTATGTTAAATAGAGAAATTGTAAGTAAGGGATATATTACGCCGTTAGGAATTAATCATAAAAATGAGTATAATCCGTTTAATTTATCTTGTGATTTGATGGAAATTTTTAGACCTGTTGTGGACGAAATTGTGTATGAAAATAGAGAATATGTATTTGATAAATCCTATAAATATAAGTTAGTAGATGTATATAATAGACAAGTCATGATAAAAGGCAAGGATCAATATCTCTCCAATGCAGTTTCAACTTTTGTGACAAGTGTGTTTGATTTTCTAGAAGATGAAGAAAGCAAAATAATGAATTATGAGTTTTAGATTTATGAGAATTTTAGTGTTTTTTGATTTACCAGTTGAAACTGCAAGAGAGAGAAAAATATATACAAAATTTAGAAAATTTTTAGTAAATGAAGGATTTATCATGATGCAAAAATCTGTATATAGCAAATTAGCGTTAAACAATTCGATAGTAAATTCGATTAAAGAAAAAATATATAGAAATAAGCCTATAGAAGGAATTGTACAAATGCTTGTTATAACGGAAAAACAATTTAGTGGGATAGAATATGTTACCGGAGAGAAAGATAGTAATATATTGGATAATACCGAGAGGATGATTATATTATGAAACTAAGGATAAATGGATTTAATAATGAGGTTTTATTTAATGAAGAATGTGTTAATATCTTGACTATTAAAGATCCGAAATGTTTTTCACATTTAATCGGAATTTTAAATGATAAAATAAATGGATTAGAATCGAATGAAATTTTTTTGTTGGATGATAAGGAAGAAGAGTTAAAGTTAGAGAAAAATGCTTATATGATATTAGATGTATTTAATATAGATTATAATTCTAAAAAAATATTGAGTAAAATTTATGATATCATATCAGAAAATATAAAAAAGAACCAAGATTATGTAATAGAAAATATAGCTTTAAATTTAAGAAATTATATAATTAGTGAGATAAATGAATTGCCTTTTGAATTTACAATGAAAAGTGAGTTAGATATACCAGAAATATTGAAAATATATAATTTAAAAATAGATGAAGAAATCTACCACAGCATTTTAGAGAAAATAGAATTATTAATAGATTTACTTGCAACTTTGAAGATTTCGAATATTTTAATCATACCAAATTTAAAATCTTTTTTAGGCGATGTGGAATTAGTTGAATTATATAAATATTCATTATATAATAATATTAATTTATTAATAATAGAAAGAAATTCTTATAATAGATTAAAATACGAAAGTAATATGATAATTGATGAAAATTTTGACGATTTTTTCATATAAAGAGTATCTAAAATAACACAGACGGAGTCATTAACCGTAAAGCTGAAATTTGAGGTTTTAGAATTGTGTTATTTTAGATAGTAATAAAACTTACATTATTAAATAACAACGTTGTAATATAGTTTTAGAATTGTGTTATTTTAGATAGTAATAAAACAATTGTTCAAGTCCTAAATTAAAACGTTCTGTTTTAGAATTGTGTTATTTTAGATAGTAATAAAACTAGTGATAGAGATATTATAGATTATGAGAAGTTTTAGAATTGTGTTATTTTAGATAGTAATAAAACGTGTAATAAAATACACAAATGCAATGCTTAGTTTTAGAATTGTGTTATTTTAGATAGTA
>CALXAQ010000087.1 GCA_944386335.1 uncultured Clostridia bacterium
TCCAACACCGATAACAGCTACACCACCAGCAATTTTAGCTAATCTTTCTTGTAATTGTTCTTTGTCATAATCACTCTTTGTTTCATTAATTTGTGCTTTAATTTGAGCAACTCTATCAGCAATTTGCCCCTTATCTCCTGCACCATCAACAATGATTGTATTTTCTTTTTGTACTTTTATTTGTTTTGCTCTACCTAATTGTTCGATAGTTGTATCTTTTAATTCTAATCCTAAATCAGATGTAATCACTTCTCCACCTGTTAAAATAGCAATATCTTGTAACATAGCTTTTCTCTTATCTCCATATCCAGGTGCTTTTACTGCTACTACATTTAATACTCCTCTTAATTTATTTAAGATAAGAGTAGATAATGCTTCTTGTTCTACATCATCACAAATAATTACTAGTTTACCAGATTGTTGCATTAAATTTTCTAATAATGGTAATATTTCTTGAATATTACTAATTTTTTTATCTGTAATTAAAATATATGGGTTATCTACAATAGCTTCCATTTTTTCTGTATCTGTTACCATATATGGAGAAACATATCCTTTATCAAATTGCATTCCTTCTACAATATTTAATTCTGTATTAGAAGTTTTGGATTCTTCTATGGTAATAACTCCATCTTTAGAAACTTTTTCCATTGCTTCGGAAATTAATTCTCCTACTTCTTCATTATTTGCAGAAATGCTTGCAACTCTTGCAATATCTTCTTTACCATTGATTGGGCTACTTATTTTCTTTAATGCTTCTACAGATGCGTCTACTGCTTTGTCCATACCTCTTTTAATAGCCATTGGATCTCCACCTGCTGCTACATTTTTTACACCTTCTTTAATCATACTTTGTGCTAAAACAGTAGCTGTTGTAGTACCATCACCTGCTACATCGTTTGTTTTTGTAGAAACTTCTTTTACTAGTTGTGCTCCCATATTTTCAAATGGATCATCTAATTCTATTTCTTTTGCAATCGTAACACCATCGTTTGTAATAAGAGGTGCTCCAAATTTTTTATCTAATACTACATTTCTTCCTTTTGGTCCTAATGTAACCTTTACTGTATCTGCTAATTGGTTAACCCCATTTAATAAACTTTTTCTGGCTTCTTCACCAAATTTAATTTGTTTTGCCATTTTTCATTCCTCCTAAAAAAATCTAAAATCTTTTATTTTATACTTTTACTCTGCAATTGCTAAAATATCACTTTGTTTTACAATGATATAGTCTTCTCCTTCGTATTTTATTTCTGTACCAGCATATTTATTTACTACTACTTTATCACCTTTTTTAATGTACATTTTTACTTCTTTTCCATCTACTTCTCCGCCTGGTCCTACAGCAATTACTTCAGCAATCTGAGGTTTTTCTTTACTATTTCCAGCTAAAATAATGCCACTCTTTGTTGTTTCCTCACTTTCTATCATCTTTATAATTACTCTGTCTGCTAATGGTTTTAACATTTTACATTACCTCCTTATATTTAAAACACTATATAAAATTAGCACTCTTTATCTAAGACTGCTAATAATGTATACCCATTTTTACAAAAAGTCAATACTCTTTTTCTAAATTTCACATATTTTTCACAAAACTAATTTTAAAAAATCCCTACTATATTATCTTGTTCATCTAGCGTAATATTTTCTGCTGTTGGATGTTTTGGTAGTCCTGGCATTGTCATGATTTTCCCTGTTATCACTACAATAAATTCTGCTCCTGCCTTTAATTTTACCTCTTTTACATGTATTGTAAATGGTTCTTTGTCCGTTATATTTTTAGGATCATCTGACAAAGAATTTTGCGTTTTTGCAACACAAACTGGTAATTTCCCATATCCTAATTCTTTTATTTTATCAATTTGTGCAATTGCTTCTTGTGTAAATTCCACTTTCTCTGCTCCATAAATTTTAGTAGCTATTTTTTCTATTTTTTCTTTGATACTTTCTTTTAATTCATAGCAAAAATCTAGCGGTAGTTGTTCTTCTTTGCAGATTTCAACCACTTTTCTTGCTAAGTCGATTGCTCCTTCTCCTCCTTTTTCCCAACTCTCCACTAAACTTATCTCTACACTACCTTCAGTTTGTTCTTCTACCATGTTTTCTAGATATTGTATTTCCTCTTCAGTATCAGATGAATAACGATTAATTGCTACAACAACCGGCAAATGATAAACATTTCGCATATTATGAATATGTTTCATCAAATTTTTCATACCTCGTGTTAATGCTTCTCTATTTTCTTCTTGTATATATTCTTTTTCTGCTCCTCCATGATATTTTAAGGCTTTTAATGTTGCTACTATTACAACTACATCTGGCTTTATACCTGTATTTCTACATTTTATATCTAAAAATTTTTCTGCTCCTAAATCTGCTCCAAATCCAGCTTCAGTAACGCAGAAATCTGCTAAAGACATTCCCAATCTTGTTGATATAATACTGTTACATCCATGGGCAATATTAGCAAATGGTCCTCCATGTATAATAGCAGGTGTATGTTCTAATGTCTGCACCAAATTAGGTTCTATTGCATCTTTTAATAACACTGCCATTGCCCCTTCTGCCTTTAGGTCTCTTGCTGTTATTGGATTCCCCTCTGCATTATAACCTATAATAATATTTCCTAACCTTCTTTTTAAGTCCTCTCTATCTGTGGCCAAACATAAAATAGCCATAATTTCTGATGCCACGGTAATATCAAATCCATCTTCTCTCGGTACCATGTTTTTTTCTCCTGATAATCCTACTTCTACTTTTCTAAGCTGTCTATCATTTAAGTCCATACACCTTTTCCATGTTACCTCTTTTATATTTAATGCATTTCCTTGAAAAATATGATTATCTATCATAGCAGACAGCAAATTATTAGCAGATGTAATCGCATGAATATCTCCTGTAAAATGTAAATTAATATCCTCCATGGGAGCCACTTGTGAATATCCTCCACCAGTAGCTCCTCCTTTTACTCCAAATACAGGTCCTAAAGATGGCTCTCGTAGTGCTAAAATAGATTTTTTTCCTATTCTTCTTAACCCATCTGCCAAACCTATAGATATCGTTGTTTTTCCTTCTCTTAATGGTGTAGGATTAATGGCTGTTACTAAAATTACATGTCCTTTTTTCTTTTCTTTTAGTTTATTTTGTACATCTAAAGAAATTTTTGCTTTCCATTTTCCATATAAGTTTATCTCTTCTTCCTCTATATCAATTTCTTTTGCTACTTCTATTATAGGTTTTAATTTTACTTTTCTAGCAATTTCTACATCTTCCATTTTTTCTTTTACCTTCCTTTTCCTTTTTCATATGAAAGAAACCGGATTTTTTTAAATCCAGTTCTATACTATGAAACCTACTATTATTCCAATTAACGCTCCTACAAAAACTTGCTTTGGCGTATGCCCTAGCACCTCTACTAATTTTCCAGATACCTCTACTCCTGTTAATCCTGGCGTCTCTACTATTTTATTTAATAACTGTGCTTGCTTTCCTGCTGCTCTTCTTACTCCTGCTGCATCATACATAACCACAATAGAAAAAACAAGTGCTATTGCAAAAATAGGAGATTCTATTCCATATTCTCTCCCTACCATAGTTGTTAAAGATGTTACTACAGCAGAATGAGAGCTAGGCATTCCACCCGCTCCTAATATTCTTTTAAAATTAAATTTCTTTGTTTCTACTAAATCCCAAATTAACTTAAATAACTGTATAGCAAACCACACCGCAAATGGTGTAATTAAAAATCTATATTGCTCCCAAAATTCCATTGTTCTATAACCCCTTTTGTTCTTTTTCCATCATTTTGTTTTTATTCTGCACCTGGTACAAAATTTTCTTCTTTTAATTCTCCATTTTCTTCTAATAAAATAGTTATCTTTTTTTCTGCATTTTGTAAAATTTCATTACAGATTTTAGATAATTGCATTCCTTCTTCAAATTTTTCCATAGACTCTTCTAAGCTTAAATCACCTTTTTCTAACTCTGCTGTAATTTTTTCTAATTTTGTCATCGCTTCTTCAAATGGTATTTCTTCTTTTTTCATGCTATTTTCCTTTCTTTTCGTTTTAGTTCATCTCTCTTTTTTCGAAATTTCCAGTTATTACATCTACTGTATAATATATTAATGCTTCTGTTGTGCTACTATCTCTCACAGAAACAATGTATTTCCCGTCTGCCTGTATTCCTTCTACTCCAAATTTTACCTTTTCTGTACTTCCATAATCTTTTTTAGCTATATCTATTGCTTTTTCCTCATCTGTTTGTGGACTTTCTTCAAATGTCTCTGAAGGTGTTTCTTCTATAACATTTTGCTCTATATTCTGATTTTGCTCTTCATTTACTACTACATTTTCTTGCTGATTTTGTTGTAAATTTTCTACAATATCCGTTTGTATATTTTCTTCTACTTTTTCCTCAGCTATTGCCGTTCCTATTGTTTCATTCATTTTTGGTGGATTTGGAAATGCAAACCATACAATCAAAATAGCTGCTATTATAATGATTAGAATAGCAATAATTACCATACTTATTTTGTTTTTCAAATTTCATTCCTCCATTCCTATTTTATCTCTGCTGGTAAAGTCCCATCAGAAAGTGTCAATAAAACATTATCTCCTATTTGTAATTGTGCTATACTTTTTACCATACGTTTTTCTTTTGTTACTATCCCATACCCTCTTGCTAACGTTTTTAAAGGACTTAATGCATCTAATTTTGCTATTTGTTCTATCATCTTTGCTTTTTCATCCTTTACTTTACTTTGTAAACCATGTATTAATTGTTTTACATTTTTATCTAACAGCATATATTTTTCATTAATATTTCCATATGGTTCTTTGTATATTTTACTTGCTTTACATTTTTGAAAACGCAATTTTTTTAATTCTAATTGTTTTAATAATGCTTGTTTTTGTCTATTTTCTATTACTTTTAGTTTACTTTCTAACTCTGCTATATTAGGAACTGCTAATTCTGCTGCTGCAGATGGTGTAGGTGCTCTTAGATCTGCCACAAAATCTGCAATGGTAAAATCTGTTTCATGTCCTACTGCTGATATTACTGGTAATTCTGAATGATAAATTGACCTCGCTACTATTTCTTCATTAAAAGGCCATAAGTCTTCTAGCGAACCTCCTCCTCTTGCTATAATAATGACATCTGCTAATTTTTCATCATTCATTTTTTGAATTGCTTTTGCAATTTTTTCTGCTGCTCCCTGTCCTTGTACTGGTACTGGTAGCAAACGTATATGTACTTTTGGATTTCTTCTAGTAGAAACATTTATAATATCTCTAATAACTGCTCCTGTATTAGAAGTAAGTACTCCAATCGTTCTGGGCATAAAAGGAATTTTAATTTTATGACTCTGCTCAAACAATCCTTCTTTTCCTAATTTTTCTTTTAATTTTTCAAATTCTGCATGCAAGTCTCCTATTCCTTCTTGTCTCATGGCTTTTGCATAAATTTGATATATACCATCTCTTTCAAATACAGAGACAGTACCTAATACCATCACTTGCATTCCATCTTTTGGCACAAAAGATAAATGTCCTGTATATGTTTTAAACATAACACATTTTATTAAAGATTTTTCATCTTTTAAAGTAAAGTACATATGTCCTGTGTAATGATGTTTAAAATTAGAAATTTCTCCTTTTACCAATACATTTTGCAAAAAAGCATCTTCTTCAATTTTTTCCTTTACATATTGGTTTAACTCTGTAACAGTAATTGCCTGATATGTCATCTATTAGTTTCTCCTTATGCTAAATTTTCTTCTTTTACAATACTTGCTAAAATACCATTTACAAATGATTTTGCATTATCATCTCCATATTTCTTAGCAAGTTCTACTGCTTCATTAATAGCTACTTTATATGGCGTTTTTCCGTATACCATCTCAAAAACAGCTAATTTTAATATGGCCAAATCTATTTTATCAATACGGTCTATTGTCCAATCCTTTTTCAAATTTTTTGTAATTGCTTCTATAATATTCTCTTCTTTTTCATGAATTCCTTTGCAAATATCTCGCACATATTTTTTTTCTTCTTCTACTTGAATAGCATTATCTTCTAGATAAGCTACTATTTGTTCTTCTTCTAATTCTTTTTGTATCATCTCACTATAAATTAATTTAAAAGTTAATTCTCTTAATTCTGTCCTTTTCATATTAATGTTCATTCCTTTTCTACATTTTATCTATCCATTTTTTTAACTTTTCTTTTACTTCTTCTTTATTTAATTGTACATAGTTTCCTACATAAATTCCTATAAACACCAATATTATTCCTACAATTAGTTTATAAAAACCTGTACATAGTAATAAAATAGCAATTAGTGCTCCTATAATTGCACCACGGTATTTCGTTATAAAACCTTTAAAATCATTCATTATTGTTTCCATCCTTTCATACAGTCTATTATTCCACATGATTATCTATTACCGTATTTTCTGGCTGTAGTTCTTTTACGCTAATATTTACTTCTTTTACTTCTAAATCTGATGCTTTTTTTATAGCACTTTTTATCTTTGTCTGTAAATTATTAGATAATTCTTTAATAACTGCCGTTTCTTTTACATCTAATATTACATTTACAATTAAATTTCTTTCCTTATCTAATGTTATTCTCGCAGATACGTTTTCAGCACTATCAAATCCTCTTACTACATTATTTACTAATTCTTCTAATGTATTTTTTGAAATAACAAGTTGACCATCTGCATTTTGTAATAAAATTCCGTCTTTCACTCCTCCTACTTCTTTATCTTCCGCACTAAAGAAAATACATTTAATAGCAAGTAATCCTAATAATACAGAAATAACAAAAATAACATTAGAAGTAGTTACATCATTAAAAGCTAGTGTTAACATTTCATGTATAGCATCTAAATCTAGCCAACCAAAAACAAGTACACATGTTATAACACATAATATCAAAATTAATGTAGAAAATATAGCCAATCCTATTTTATCTAATATCTTCATTTTTATCACGTTCCTTACTTTTAATTTAGGTTTTTAGGCACCTTTTACCTTTTCAAGAAAAAAGAAAGCAGTATGCCCTCGCAAAAGACGCATCCTGCTCTTTGTACTAGTCACTACATTCCCTGTTGTTTATCGTCTTTATTTTCCTGTTCTTCCCTAGTTTCTGTATTTACTCCTTGTACATGCACATTTACCTCTACTACTTTTAGCCCTGTCATTGTTTCCACTGCTTTTTTTACTCTATTTTGAATTTCAAATGCCACATCTGGAATTCTTACACCATATTCTACAATAATGTTAACATCTATTTTGGTGTCTTTGTCTCCTACTTCTACTTTAATTCCTTTTGCTAAATTCTTCTTTCCACTTAAAACTTCTGTAATTCCTCCTGCAAATCCTCCTGCCATTTCTGAAACACCAGCTACTTCTGATACAGCGACACCAGCAATAACAGCTACTACATCATCTGCTATTCTAATTTCGTTTGTATCATTATTGGATAAAGCAATTTCTTCTTGCCCTTTTACTTCTTCGTTCTTTATCTCTTCGTTTTCCATACTAATTACCTCCTTATTTTTCCTTTTGTTTTTGATAGTATTAGTATACCAATATCTTGCTTGTTTTACAACAGTTTTTTTAAAAAAAATTATTTAATTAAAATTTTATTCTAATACTGTTCCTACTGTCAATTCATTTCCTCTTAAGAAATCTACTGCTTTCATTTTTTTAGCATTTTCTCCCTGCATTTCTATAATCTCTAATATTCCTTGTTTTGCCATAACATATAATCCTTTTTTATCAGAGGAAAAAAGAATGGTTCCTGGCATAATGTCTTTCATTTTATAGCTATATTCTATTAAGTCCGGAAATAATAGCATTATTTCTTCCTCTGTTAATACTTTTACTTTCCAAAATTTTATTTTTTTCCCTTCATGAAAAGTATACGCCCCCATTATCGGATTCAATCCTCTTACTAAGTTCTTTATTTGTATTGCTGTTTGTTTTTCCCAATTTATTTTGGCTATGGTTTTATCTAACATTGGTGCAAGAGTAAAATCTTCCCCTTGTTTTTCTCTTCTTACCGTTCCATTTTCTATTTGCTCTAACGTTTTTACTAATAATTTTCCACCTATTTCAGAAAGTCTTTCCCAAAGTTCCCCAGTTGTTTCTTCTTCTCCAATAGATACTTCTTCTTTTAAAATCATATCTCCTGTATCCATACCTACATCCATATACATAGTGGTAACACCTGTTACTTTTTCTCCATTTATGATAGCCCATTGAATAGGAGCTGCTCCTCTATATTTAGGAAGTAAAGATGCATGTACATTAATGCACCCCAAACGAGGAATCTCTAGCACTTCTTTTGGTAAAATTTTTCCATAAGCAACTACACAAATTACATCTGGCTGCATTTGTTTTATTTTTTGTAAAAACTCTTCGTTTTTTCTTATCTTTTCTGGTTGTAGTATTTCAAAACCTTTTTCCATAGCATATTCTTTTACAGGAGAAGCAAGCTTTTTCATTCCCCTCCCCTTTGGTTTATCTGGATTAGTTATTACACTCAAAATAGAATAACCTGCTTCATCTATTGCCTTTAAAGACTCCCTTGCAAAATCTGGAGTTCCCATAAAAAGTACTTTTATCATATATTTCCTCCCCATGCTTATTTTTCTTCACTTGGTTCTACATATTCTAAAGTTCCTGGAATCATAAGGTCTGTAAATACAATTCCATTTAAATGATCTATCTCATGAGCCAGTGCTTGTGCTAATAATTCTTTTCCATGAATTTTTACTTTTTTACCATTTATATCTAATGCTTCTACTATTATTTCTGTTGGTCTTACTAATTTAGCATATTTATTAGGAAAACTTAAACATCCCTCTTCTACTTCTTGCTCTCCTTTTTCCTTTATAATTACTGGATTAATTAATCTTAAAGGTTCTTTTCCATCATATAAATCAATGACAATAATTCTTTTTAATATCCCTACTTGCACAGCTGCTAATCCCACTCCATTATATTTATGCATAGTTTCTAACATATCTTCTATTAATTCTATTATTCTATCATCAATTTTTTCTACTTCTCTTGACTTTTTTCTTAATATTTCGTCTCCTTCTTCTCTTATGGTACGTATTGCCATTTTTATCACATTCCTTTCTTTTTAATAGGGTACTACAGCATATTATTAGGATTTATTTCTATTATTACCCTCGTATCTTCTTTTGTTTGCTTTTGTATAAAATTTAAACCTTCTTCTAGAAACTTTCTTACACTTTCTTCGTATAAACATTTTACTAATATACGAAAACGATATTGTCTTTTTATTTGTATAATAGGGGAAGGAACAGGCTTATACAATAGAATTCCTAATTTATTTTCTATCATTTTCTTTTTATAGTAGTTATATAAATTTTGTGCTATTTCTACTACCTTATTTTCTTCTTTTCCTTGTATTCCAATCATTATTATATCGCAAAATGGCGGATATTTCAACTGTTTTCGTAAACCTATTTCTACTTCATAAAAAGCTTTATAATCTTGTTTTGCTGCATACTCTATTGCCAAACTATCTGGATTATAAGTTTGTACAATTACTTTTCCTGGTAAATTCTCTCTTCCTGCTCTTCCTGCTACTTGTGTTAAAATTTGGAAAGTGCGTTCATTTGCTCTAAAATCTTCTATATTCAAACTGGTATCTGCTGCCATAACACCTACTAAAGTGACATTTGGAAAATGATGTCCTTTTACTACCATTTGTGTGCCAATTAAGATATCTATATTTTCACTCTTAAATTTTTCTAAAATGGTCTCATGCCCATTTTTTTTGCTTACAGTATCTGTATCCATTCGAATAGTAGTTGCTTTTGGAAATAGTTTGTGAATTTCTTCTTCTAGTTTTTGTGTTCCCGAACCAAAATAACGAATATTCCTACTTTGACAGTTTGGACATATACTAACTGGTTTTTCTTCATAGCCACAATAATGGCATTTCAATTTATTTTCTCTTAAATGATAAGTAAGTGTAATATCACAATTTTTGCATTTTAATGTATAACCACAATTTCTACACATAATAAAAGTAGAATATCCTCTTCTATTTAAAAACAATATAGTTTGCTGTTTTCGTTGTAAATTTTCCTCTATTGTAGTATATAGTTGTGTACTTAGCATAGAGCGATTTCCTTTAGCTAGTTGTTCTCTCATATCTACAACTTGTACTGTTGGAAGGCTAGAACTATTTGCCCTCCTTGTTAACTCTAGCAATGCTATTTTCCCTAATTTCGCATGATAATAGGTAGTCATAGATGGAGTAGCACTTCCTAATACTAAGGGAACTTGCTTTTCCTTTGCTATTTTTCTTGCTACTTCTTTTGCATCATATCTTGGTGACATTTCAGACTGATAAGAGGTATCATGCTCTTCATCTATTATAATAATCCCTAATTGATTTACTGGTGCAAAAATAGCAGAACGTGCTCCAATTACAATTTTGGCTTCTCCTTTTTGGATACGCCTCCACTCATCATATCTTTCCCCTATAGATAATTTACTATGCAAAACCGCAATTTTTTCTTCTCCAAAACGTTTCATAAATCTATCTACCATTTGTGGAGTTAATGAGATTTCTGGTACTAACAAAATACTTGATTTTTCTTCTAACAATACTTTCTCTATTAACTGCATATAGACTTCTGTCTTTCCGCGAACCAGTTACACCAAACAAAAGATATTCTGCATGCATATTATCCTCAATAGCTTCTTCTATTTCCTGATAGGCATGTTGTTGCTCTTGCGTTAGTGGTAATTTTTGTGTTTTTTCTCTTATATTATGCCCTTTAAAAGGATTTCTTTGTATTTGTTTTTCTCGAATCACTACATAGTTATTCTTTTGCAATGTTTTTATAATTGCTTTAGAAGTATCTGTTAAAATGGATAAATCTGTTATATTTGTTTCTCCATTATTTGTTAAAAAATTTAGTATTCTTATTTGTTTGGCTGATGTTATTTTCTTGCTTTGTATATCCCATTCTATTTCTTCTATTTCTTTTGCCAAATCGACAAAATTAGCCGTTTTCTCTTTTGCTCGATTTTGTATTTTTTTCTTCATACTTCCTGGTGGCATCATTAATTTAATACAATCAGACAAATTACAAAAATATCTTTTCGACATCCATCTAGCTATTTTTATTTGTTCTTCTGCTAGTGCTTCCTCTATTTGGGCAATTTCTTTTGTCTCATAAGAAGACTGTTCTTTTAGTCCAATAATAAAACCTTCTTCCAAAACCTTTCTTCTTCCAAAAGGTACCAAAACAAGACTCCCAATTTTAGCTTTATTTATCATATTTTCTGGAACTTTATAATCAAATATTCTATTTAAATCTTTTGCTTCACTATTTAAAATTATTTCTGCTATCAATTCTTTTCTTCCTCTTCTTTTTTTCTTGTATTAGTATATCAAATTTTGTGAAAAGAGACAAGAAAAAAGCCAGTATTTTTATTACTGGCTTTTCATCCCGACAGAAATATTGGCTCCCCCATAGGTCTGCCCTAATCCGCAAAAAATTTCAAAGAAGTATACACTCCTTGTTTTGCAAGATTAGTTAAACTATTTATCTCTTTTTCTGAGTATAGTTCATACCAATCTCTGTCAGTTACTTTGCATACAACTGGTACACCAGCTGTAAGCTGCTCTCTGGCTTTTCGTTCTGTTACCTCTTTTTTAGGTACTTTTTCGAACTCTAAATCCAGCATCCGCATTTTTTTCCTCCTTTGCATTCAGAAATTTTGAAAAAGTTTTTTCCAAAATCTAACATCTTGTGACAATATTATTTTATCATTTCTACAATGTTATGTCAATCCTTTTTTGTTTACTTTACCTATTGGCTAACTTTGATTTTACTTTATTACTTGCTTTTTTTTGCTTTTTATGATATTATGTAATTATATTACAATATAAGGAGGATACATCATGAGAAAAATTGAAACGGCACGTGGTTCTTGGACAATTTACGGAATCAATTTGATTCCTAGCGATTCTATTTATCAGAAGATAAAAGAGTCCATCGAACAAAATCGGTTAGAGCAGTGGTATCTTCAGAATATTACTGGTCACAGAAATCCGATTTTGGTAGATCCTCAGGATCGCTCCATTGAGTTTCTGTCGTTCTAACACAAAAGGAAAAGAGGAGTGGCTAGCAATTAGCACTCCTCTTCCTCCTTTTTAATATCGTTTAAAATTCTGCTTCTTTCAAAGCATATTCATTTTCTATAATAGTTTGTATAATTTGTACACTCTTTTCTAAATTATTATTTTTAATTACATAATCATACATGTCAATACGTGATTCTTCATAATCAAAACGATTTAAACGAAGTTGTATTTCTTTAATACTTGGCTTATCAATACGTCTTTGCAAACGTTTCATTAAAATATCCTTTGGTACTCTTAAAAAAATAGTAACCACTTTGGTATCTTGTTTTAATAGTTGAATTAAATTTTCTACTCCATTTACATCAATGTCTTTTACAATAATTTTTCCACTTTGTATTTTTTCATTCATTAATTTTCTAGATGTGCCGTAATAATGTTCATGGTGTACATTATATTCATATAGTTCTTGATTTTCTATCATTGCCTCAAATTCTTCAGTAGATACGAATTCATAAGTTACTCCTGGTACATCTCCTGGTCTTGGTGGTCTATCTGTAAAAGATGGAAGGGATACCACATTTGGCATTCTTTTAATTAATTCTTTCTTTATGGTATCTTTTCCAGCTCCAGATACTCCTGAAAGTAATACTAACATATAATTTTCACCTTTCCTTCTGCAATTTCATTTGCAGCAATCGTTACTGGTGCTTGCTCATTTACATCTGTTAATATTTCACTTCCCGCTGCTATTTGTCTTGCTCTTCTTGCAGTTGCAATTACTAATCTAAATTTACTATCTGTTTTTGTCATAAGTTCTGCTGTTGTTGGTTTTACTATCATTTTTTTCCCTCTTTCTTTTAAATTTTTTCATCTAATGCTAGGCTTTCTTTTCCTTCTTTTGCAAACCTAGCAGCCACAGTTTCTGGCTGTACTGCTGACAATATAATATGTCCCGAATCCATAATAAGAACTGCTCTTGTCTTTCTTCCATATGTAGCATCTATTGCTGTTCCATTTTCTCTTGCATCTTGCATAATTCTTTTAATAGGTGCTGATTCTGGACTAACAATAGCAATAATTCTATTTCCTGATACAATATTACCAAAACCAATATTCACTAATTGCATAGAATTTACCTCCTTTTCTTAGGAAAGTCCTATTTCCTAAATTCAGATATGAACCTCTTTGCCATTTGGTATCTTTCTATTCGATATTTTGTACTTGCTCTCTAATATCTTCTATCATAGTTTTTAGTTCTATTACTAAATGTGTGATAGCTAAACTAGTGGATTTTGAGCCGATTGTATTTACTTCTCTGTTCGTTTCTTGTATTAAAAAGTCCATTTTTTTACCAACTGGCTTTTCTTCTTCTAATAAATTTTTCATTTGCATAACATGACTTTTTAGTCTTGTAATTTCTTCTTCAATCGATGTTCTATCCGCAAAAATAACGGCTTCTTGTGCAATTCTTGTTTCTTCTATTTCATTTAATTGCAAAATATCTTTTACTCTTTGTCTTAATTTTACTACATATTCTTCTACAAGTCCAGCAGAATATACAGAAAATTTTAGAATTTCTTCTTCTACTTGTTCTACCCTTTGTAATAAATCTTCTTTGATTTTATTTCCTTCTATTTCTCGCATTCGTAAAAAGTTCTGAATTGCCTCTTTTAAGCACTGTAATAGTTCCTTCTCTATGATATCTTCTTTTTCTTCTAAAGTTTGTATGCTAAGTACTTCTGGCAATTTTATTATTTCTGTAACAGGTATAGATAATGCTAATTGATTTTCTCCTGCTAAAGTATAAAAAGCATCCATATATTTTTTCACAATTTCGTGGTTAATGACAATATCCTTTCCTTCTGCACTATGATTTTCAAAATTAACAAAAACATCTATTTTTCCTCTCGAGATACTGGCACCAATTTGTTTTTTTATTTTTTCTTCCAAATAAGTTAATGTTTTAGGTAATTTTATGGTGATATCACTATATTTATGATTAACTGATTTCATTTCTATACTATAACTTCTATTATTTGTTTCTAAATTAGCTCTCCCATAACCTGTCATGCTTCTCATTCTTTTACCTCTTTTCTATTATTCGTCTAAGTGTGTAATTTTTCTAATATCGCTTGCTCTTTTTAATGCCACCTTTTTCATTTCTAAATATACAATGATGCTCTTAGTTACAAAATATACTGCATATAAAATGGCTACTGCATTTAAGACATCTGTTAAAATAGTTGGATACATTTGCTGAATATATAATGCCACTAATGTAATGATAGAAAGTATCATTAATTCTATACCATGGATAGCAATTCTGCCACTGTCTTTATGATAAGCTCTTTCATATGTAGCTACCGTAACAGCCATAGCAACTAAGCTAAACACTTTTAAATCTACTAAATACACTTCTGGTCTAATGTGCACTGCACCTAAATTTAAAAAAATAAAGTATAAAAGAAATACTATACCAAAGCAAAGATTTTCCAAAATATTTTTATCCATTTTTTCTTTTCTTACTTTGGAAATTGTTTTTTGTTTTTTTCTTTCCTTTCCTATTGCCTCTAACTGTTTTTCTTCTAATGCCTTTTTGGCAATTAAACTAGTTTTTTCTGTCTCTTGAATAATCATTTCTTCTTCATCTGTTTTTTTTGTTTTTTCTATTACTTGTGTTGTTTCTGTTACTTTTTCTCCTACTTTTCTTTTGCTCTCTTGTTTCTTTTTCATTTAATTTAGATTCCTTTCTGTATGAAATTTAGTTTTTTCATCCATAAACTCGTATAGGATATTTGCTAATATTACAATAGGTGCTGTTTCTGTTCTTAAAATATGCTCTCCTAGTGTTACACACTTTACTTGTTCTCCATAGGATTTTAATTTTTCAATCTCTTTATCAGAAATGCCACCTTCTGGTCCAATAAATATACCTATTTTACTCACCTTTTCTTCTAATTCTATGCTTTTTCTTAAACAATTTTTTAAGGTATTTGCTTTTTCTTCTTCATATGCTACCAAAAATATATCATATTCTTTTATATCTGTTTCTATCTCTTCTAATGTTCGTACCATCTTTATCTCTGGTATATCGTTTCTTTTACATTGTTTAGCAGCTACTTCTGCTATTTTCTGCCATCTATCTTGTTTTTTTATCCTATCATTTTCTGCTAACTTTACAATGGTTCTTTCTGTTATAACAGGTACAATACTACAAATTCCTATTTCTGTTGTTTTTTGTATAATCCATTCTAATTTGTCTGCTTTTGGCAAGCTTTGATATAAAGTTACTGCTATTGGCTCTCTTTTTCTCTGATATTCTTCTTTTATTTTACACTGAATAACTTTCTGTTGAACCTTTGTTATTTCCACTAAATAGGTTTCTTTTGTCTGCTTATTTCCTACTAAAAAAATATCTCCATTTTTCATTCTAAGCACATTTTTTATATGGTTGACATCAGTACCTTGAATGATTACCTGATTTTCTTGTATTTGACTTTCTTCTACAAAAAACTTTTGCATTTTATCTTTTCCTCTTCTCTTTTCTATTGCTATTTTACTATATTCGATAGAAAATAGCAAGCCAAAAATCGTATAAAAAAAGACCCTTTGGTCTTTTTTTAATGTTTTTTTTAATTGGTATATTTAATCCTGACTTAAGTAGGACATATTGAGCAAATTATTTTACTTGTTCATTTTATTTTTTCTAATTGTTGCATTTTCTCTTTAAAATATTGTATTGTTATTTTATATGGCTCTTCTGTTTCCAAATCTACATCTACCATTTTTAGTAATTCAATTGATTTCTTTGTACAACCTTGTTTTAACATATCTATATATTTCTCTTTATATCCTTGTTTTTGTGCTAAAATATTACTTGCAATGGTAATTGCTGCACTAATTCCTGTTGCATATTTATATACATAAAATGGCGTATAAAAATGTGGTATTCTTTCCCACTCATATTGTATATTTTTATCTACTACTACTGCTTTACCAAAATAGTCTTCATTTAATTGATAATATATGTTGTTTAAATCTTGTGCGGACAACATTTCACCTTTTTCTATTCTTTCATGTACTTGTTTTTCAAATTCTGTAAACATCGTTTGCCTAAAGAAAGTAGTTCTTATCATTTCTAATAAGTCATATAACAAAGCTTGCTTTTTATTCTTATTTGCTTCTTTAGCTATCTGGTATTCTGCTAATAGAATTTCATTTACCGTAGAAGCTACTTCTGCTACCATAATGGTATAATTTGCATCTAAAATTCCTTGTGAATGACTTGCATAATAAGAATGCATGCTATGTCCTAATTCATGTGCAATAGTGCTAACATCCCTTTTGGTATTCATAAAATTTAGCAATACATATGGATGTACTCCATAAACACCCATGCTATAAGCTCCGCTTCTTTTATTCTGTTTTGGATAAACATCTAGCCATTGATTGTCAAAAGCCATTCTTAATAATTGTACATATTCTTTTCCTAAAATAGATAATCCTTGTAATACTTCTTTTTTAGCCTCTTCAAAAGAAATATTATCTTTTTCTTCTAATGGATTTACATAGATATCATATAAGTGCATTTCTTCCATACTTAATAGCTGTTTTTTCCATCTCATAAATTCTTGGTTTTCTTTTAAATTTTCTCTTACTACTTTTAAAAGCTTTTCATAAACTAGTAAACTTCCATCATCTTCTTTTACTGCTTTTTCTAAAGAACTTTGATAATTCCTTATTTTAGCTGTTACTGTAGCTTCCTTTACTCTTGTTAAATATAGTTGTGTTATTGTATTTTCAACTTTTTGATATGCATTATACATACTATCAAAAGCTTTTTTTCTAACTTTTAGCTGATTACTTTTCAAGAAAGTAGAATAACTTGCCTCTGTTATCTCTTCTTCCTTGCCATTTACCTGTATTTTTTTAAACTTTAATTCTGTGTTCGTAAATGTATCAAAAGTATTTTCTGCTCCTGCAAAAACTTCGGAATAGCTAGCTAGCATTTCTTCCTGTTTTTTAGAAAGTGTATGTTGTTTTTCTTCTAATAATTTTCCTAATATCCTCTTATATTTTTGTAAAGCTGGATTTTGGATATATTCTTGTACTTTTTCCTCTTCCATTTCTAGCAGTTCTGGCTCTATAAATGCTGTCATCTCCGAAAATTTTGTGCCTATATTTTCTGCTTCCTGATACAATTTTATCGCTTCTGGGTTTGCCATATCTAAATGATAAGCTAGCATGGCGTAGCTATATATTTTCTCATAAGAGCATAAGGCATTTTCATATGTCACATAACATTTTTCTAAATTTTCTACATTTTGTGCTAAAGTACCTTCTTTTTCTTTTATTTTCTGTAATTGTTTTTCGCATACTTGTTTTTCTTTTTCATATGCTCTTCTATTTTCAAAAATATCTCGTAAATTCCATTGTTCTTGCTCTCTCATTTTATCCTCCTCTTTTTTTGGTCAGTAGGGACGGAGGTTTTTGACAAAAATGTTGCCTAAAAATCTCCGTCTCCACTGACAACTTTTCCTAGGTGAAAATCTAAATAGTCTGCACTAATTAGTTTAAAATAAATTCCTTCTACTTTTCCTTCTATTGCATCTTGATGTGATTTTCCATGTAAATGACCATAGTAGCATTTGGTTATTCCATATTGTTTCATAATATCAATAAATTCTCTGTGATAAATGATATTTTCTTTTTTAGTTGCTTTTGTAATAGGAGGATAATGCATAATGGCTATTTTTTCTTTTTCTTCTCCATATTTTTGTATTGCCTCTTGTATAGAAAACTCTAATCTATTAGCTTCTCTATGAATCATTTTTTTACTGTTTTCAGAATCTAATAAACTCCAACCTCTTGTACCCACAATGATTTTATCTTCTACTAGAAAACTATTATTGTATAAAAAATCTACATTTCCTATATGATGTTCTACTAAGAAACGTTTCATACTAGTAATAGTGGTCCACCAATAATCATGATTTCCTTTTAACATAATCTTTTTACCTGGTAATTGATTCAAATACTCAAAATCTTTTATGGTATCTTCTAAATACATTGCCCAGGAAAAATCTCCTGCTAGTATCACCGTATCTTCTGGTTTTACTTTACTTAGCCAGTCTTCTTTTATTTTTTCGCTATGCCCCTCCCAATTAGCACCAAAAACGCTCATTGGTTTCTCTTCTCCAAAAGATAAATGCAAATCTCCTATCACATATATTGGCATCTCTTTCCTTCCCCTCTATTTTCTACTTTTCACCTATTCTCAAATTAGGAATGGCATTTAGTTCCAAATCTGATTTTAATCCGCTGATATAATTATAATAGCCTGCTGAGGCAATCATTGCTCCATTATCAGTACACAAAACAGGCTCTGGATAGTATACTTTCATACCTTCTGTATCTTCTAACTCCATAAAGCGTTGCCTTATATAGGTATTCGCAGACACACCTCCTGCTAATGCTACTGTGTGTATATTTAGCATTTTTGTTGCTTTTAACGTATTCACTATTAATATATCTGTTACTGTTTTTTCAATACTAGCACATAAATCTGCTTGATTCACATCTGGTTGTTTATGATGTAGATTGATTACTGCTGTTTTAATACCGCTAAAACTAAAATCTAAATTATCAAAATGTGTTTTAGGAAATAAGATATTAGCTTGTCCTTCTTTAGCCAATTTATCTACCTTTGGTCCTCCTGGATATCCCAAGCCAATCACTCTAGCTACTTTATCAAATGCTTCTCCAATAGCATCATCCTTTGTTTTTCCTAATATTTCATACTCTTTATAATCTTTAATGTGAATCAAGTGTGTATGTCCACCTGAAATAACTAAACATAAAAATGGTGGTTTTAAATCTTTGTGAGTAATATAATTTGCAGCAATATGTCCCTCTAAATGGTTTGTTCCAATAAGAGGTTTGCAAATAGCATAGCTTAATGCCTTAGCATAAGATACTCCCACTAATAAAGCTCCTACTAATCCTGGTCCATAAGTACATGCAATGGCGTCTATGTCTTGCAAAGTACAGCCTGCATCTTTTAGTGCTTTTTTCGTTACATTAGAAATAGCTTCTACATGGTTTCTAGAAGCTATTTCTGGAACTACTCCTCCAAATTTCTCATGAATTGCTATTTGAGAACTAATTTCATTAGATAATACTTCTCTTCCATTTCTTACTACTGCTACTGATGTTTCATCACAACTAGATTCTATTCCTAATATGGTAATATTTTCTTTCATCTTGTTTCCTTCTATTCTCTTTATTTTATAGAAAAGCACCTTTCACCTAGTGCTTTTGGTATAAGTTTTCCTTTAAAGCAAACCAAACATACCTCCAATTAAACTGGTTATACCCGAATATACTGCATTAATAATTGGAGAAATAATATCTCCTGCAATTCCACTAATCCATAGTATGACAAATATCATATAAAAAACATATTGATATTGATCCATCCACGCTTGTGCATTATATGGTAAAAAATGTCTTAATACTTTAGAGCCATCTAATGGTGGAAGTGGAATTAAATTAAAAATACCAAGCCCTATATTAATGGCTATCGTCATTTGAATAATTGTCATAGTAATGATTCCTATTTGACTACCTATTGCAAACATTGGTGTAAATCTTAATATTACACAATAAATAATGGTAAATAAGATTGCAAGTAGAATATTCATAGTTGGTCCCGCAATAGAAACAATGGCATCTCCTGCTGACATGGATATTTTTCTATTATAATTTCTAGGGCTAACTTCTACTGGCTTTCCCCATCCAAATCCTGCAAAAAGAAGCATAATAGAACCTATTGGATCTAAATGAGCCAAAGGATTTAATGTAAGCCTTCCTTGTCTTCTAGGCGTATCATCTCCTAATTTATCTGCTGCAAAAGCATGTGCATATTCATGGAAGGTAATCGCTATTAATACTCCTGGTACGGTTAATAATAAATTTAGTAATTCTGCGGGGTTACTTAAATATCTCCCTAACATCATAATAACTAATACTGCCATAATTACATATAGCATTCTTCTATCAAATGTAAATCCAAACATATTATTCTCCTTTTTTATCATTTATTATTTTATAAGTGTCTTTTAAAATTTCATATCTTAAGCTAATTAATCTTTGATAAAATTCTTTTCTAATAGTTGACATACAAGTTATACTATCTATAAAGTTTTTAATTGCCACTAAATCTATTTTAGTGAAAATCCTTTCTATAGCATTATTGCAGTCTTTATTGTTTAAACTTTTTATATAGATCATATAATTTATTTTCTTTCCATTTTCTTTTATACAAGAACAGCAATTAATTGCTAAGTTTTTTATTTCTACCTCAGTTAATTTTTCTATTTCCTTGTCTTCTAACATAGGATTCAAACATGAACCGCAATCATATATAGGAGCAAATTCTGCCCTTTCGTTTTTCTTATTTACTAGAAGTCCCCAATTTCCATTATGCCTGTCTGTATTTCCGATCAAACTATCTACTATAAACATATTCCAAAATTTTTCTTTTATATTATTTGTAACCGTAATATTCATTTTCGTTAACTCTGTTATACTTTCTATTACTTCCATAATATCTTCTAATTCTGTTTCTATTTTTTTATCTGGATTTGCACTTAATGCTAAACTTTCAAATTCATATAAAGCATTATTATCGTCTGTAAAATCTTCACAAGCACATACAATTTTTTCTTTTTCCTTATAGTAGTAAGTTCCTAATAGTGTATTTTGTGTTTTAAAACCTACTAACGAAAAAATATTACTTCCTACATACTCTGAAAATGCATTATTAATATAGGATATTTTTTTATTTTTCTCTCTTACTGGATCTGGAAACTTTACTAAATATCGTTTATGATCATAAATTAGTGTTTTCTTTTTTTCTGATCCTTTATAATAATTTAATTCTTCTATTGCTTTTGAAAAATCTACCATGCTGCACCTCCATTATCTTCTATTTCAAAAAGTTGTTATTTCTTTGTTAGATTACTTTTCATACTATATCACATTTCCTGTAAAAATTCAATTATTTGTAAATATTTTTACCTTTACTTGATTTTTAAAGGCTAAAAAATAAAAAGTGCAATGCTACACTTTTTATTCTTATATTATGATAACTTATTTTAACGATCATCTCTCTGCCATCTATCAAATTCAGCATCTGTTAAATGTTTTGGTTTTTGACCAGTCCATTTAGCTTCCTCAAGAGCTTCGCTTCTTGGATTTTCTCTCTGACTTTGTTGAATAAGTTGTTGCTGTCTTCTGGACAAGCTTTGCTGAAGTTTCTCTAACTCTTCCACACTTTTTCTTTTTAATGCATCAGTAGATGTATTAGATAAATTCCAAATACTACTATCAAAACTATTTATTTTCTTTATTTGTCCAATTAAATTAACTATTTGCGTTGCTAACATTGATTTTTCATACTCTTCAGCTTGTCGCTTATTTTTTATATCTGCTATTTGTGCATCTTTTGAACCTTTAAAACGATTACGTAAATTATCTAACATTCCCATATTCATTTCCCCTTTTCTATAAGATTTTTCACTTATATCTATATTATAGCATAAAATACTTTAAAAAGCAAAATTTTCCTTACTAAAAGTACTTCCTTCTAGTTTATTGGAATGGTACAGATATTCTATTTTAATGGCATCATATGCTGAATTTTTTATTTTGGATAATTTTTGCATAGCATTAATAGATATCTTCATCATTTTTCTCCTTCCTTAGCATTTATTAAAACTTATTAAATTAGTTTATTGGTTTCATTGAGCAATTTTATAAAATGCTTGAAATCCTATTTTTCTAATAAATTTCTTCAATATTTTTGCCTTGAAATATTGCTAATTTACAGCTACGGGAATAAATTCATTAAGATTAATTAGACTTTATTAAAATAATAATTTTGCAATATTTCGCATTTATTATACCACATTTTTTTATTTTTTCAATTACTTAATCATCTTTTTTTTAATATCATTTATTAAAAAAATCATCTATTTTCTCTATTTCTTTCTCTTTAAATTCATTAAACACATCTGTATATGTATTTAATGTTACTTGTATGTCTTTATGCCCTAATATTTTTTGAAGAACTACTGGACTAACTCCATTTTCTATACATCTAGTTGCAAATGTATGTCTTAGCATATGTGTATTTACTCTACTTTTTGTCATATCAAATTCATATACTTTTTTTATTTTTCTTCCACTTTTTATGCTTGATCTTTTTTTATATACTCTAATATCTGCATTTTTACATAGTTTTTGAAATCTAGCATTAAAATTAGTAGCATGTATAAAACTTCCATTTTTCAAAAATAGAAATCCCTTTTTCTTATCTATTTTATATTCAATTAATTTATCGTACAGTACATTTAATATTGGCACATCTCTCATCCCTGCATAAGTTTTTGTTGTTTTTTCTAATAAAATTCTTCCTTTATCTACATGACTAAGTGTCTTTCTTACATATATTTTTTTATTTTCAAAATCTAGATCTTCCCTTTTTAGTGCCAAAATTTCACTTATTCTCATTCCTGTATAAATAGCTATATAAAATACAATAGTATAATCATCATATCCTTTATCTAACTCATTAATAAATCTTTCTTGTTCTTTTATAGTCAATGCATCTACTTTTTTAGTTGCTTTATTAGACTTTGGTTTCATTAAATATCCTTTTAGTTCAAACGGATTTTTTTCTACAATATTCCTAATCCTCGCTTCATTGAATGCTCCTTGTAATTGTTGCCATACTTTGGTTATTACAGATTGTGAATATGAAACTAATACTTGGCTTTGAGAATTTATTATACTTCTTGTAACATTTTGAATTGGAATATTAGCATAGGGTAAAAGCTTTCTCATTATATCGATGCTTTCTCCTATTCTTATGTATGATGCTCTTTTTATAGAATTAGTTTTATATTTTAGTTCTCTTATTTCTTCAGCTATATCTACTATTGATAAAGTATTGCCAACATCTTTCCCTGTTTGTTTTTCTCTTTGTAATAAATCTAATTTTTCTTTTACTTCTTTTCTTGTATCTCCATAAAATGTTTTTCTTATTTGTTTTCCATCTGAATTAACTCCTAAAGTAATTTGTCCTACCCATTTTTTCAATTTTTCTCTATAAAATATTGTTCCTTCTCCATTTCCTCTTTTACTTAAATTTCTTCCCATATTTTCTCCTTTTCCTTAAATTGAAGATCAGACAAATAATTGCTTTGCTATTTTTTCAAGTAGTACTTTTTTAGTTTCATCATCTGTGCAAAACTCATGAATAAATACTGCTCTTTTATCTGCAATAAGATTAGCTCCACAATTTTTAATTAAAGGAAAATTTAAACTATGAAATCTCTCCCTTGCCTTTACTATTCCTATTCCTCTCCAGTCCGAATATATTTCTGGAGTAATTGTATCTGGCAAATCTTCAAATTTAATATTTGATTTTTTTACTTTCATCAAACCCTCCTATCTAAAATAGCTAGTCTTTGATATAATCAAAGACTAGCTGATTTTTTATTATTTTTGAAATGTATAAATCTTCTTTTTTCACACTTGACACTAAAATAATATTTTTACTTTAAAGTTATCTCCACAATAGTTACTTCTTTTTTAATAAAATCTCTGCATATTTTTCTGCCTCTTTTTTAGAATGTAATTCTTGTAAAGGCTCATAAAACATTTGCATATTTTTTATATTTACCTCATTTGCAGAATTTAATAAATTATGTAATGCAATTAAACCGTATGAAACAACTTGTTTCCAATTATATGTTTTCCTTTCCATCATAACCTCCAAAACTTTTTTCTATTTATTTTCTTTTCTTG
>CALXAQ010000088.1 GCA_944386335.1 uncultured Clostridia bacterium
ATAGTTTTTCATGTAATTGCTTTACATTTTCTTCTAGAGTAACAGGAATACCATACCATAAGTTTAAAGTGATGCCTCTTGTTTCATATGGCCAACCTTCACTATCTGTAACATTGTAAGATAATAAGTCTGGTAATAAAGCAATAATATCATTTTTCGAAATGTTAGTAGAAAGATGAGGTAGTACTGTATCTAATAAAGAGTTTAATTGTGCTAAATCTAATGTTTTTGCTTTTTCAAATACAGCATTTAATACAGCTCTCATACGTTCTGTTCTTTGATAATCCGTATCAATTTTTCTAATTCTAGAATAAGCAAGTGCTTGTGCACCATCTAAGGTATAAGTACCTGCACCAGAAATACCAGAAATTTGAGAAGCTTCTGCAGCAGTTACTGTAATATCTACACCACCAATAGCATTTACGACAGTTCTTACTGTTTCAAAGTTAACCGTAACAAATTCAGAAATGTTTAAATCTAAATTTCTATTTAAAGTACTTAATGTTAAACGAGGTCCGCCATAAGCATAAGCATGCGTTACTTTATCTAGGCCGTGTCCATCAATATCTAAATAAGTATCTCTATAAACAGAAAGCAATTTTACATCTTTCGTGTTATTATTAATACTAACAATAATAATACAATCACTTCTAGAACCAGTAAAAGTATCAGCACGTGTATCAATACCAAGCAGTGCAATATTATGATATTCGCTTAAGGACTCATCCACTTGTGTGTCTACACTAACATCCTCTTTGGTAACATCATTTACATAGTTTAATTTATCCAATTTGTCGTTTACAAACCATAGAGATGTAGCAATAGCTGTAACGACAAAAATAATAATTAAAATAAGTAAAAATAATAAAATACGCACAAAAATATTTTTTTTCTTCTTTTTCTTTCCCTGTTTTTCTGTTTTATTAGAAGAAGTTTGGTTCTCCATAACGGAAGAACTTGTTGCTTCTTCCGTTTTTATTTTATTTTCTTCCTGATGATCATTAGAAAGATTTTCTTTATTTTCATCCATGTTAATTCCTCCTTTAATTTCTTTTTCTATTATACACAAAATTCAAAAAAAGTAAAGTTTTGTAGAAAAATAAAATAAAAAAAGACATTCTCTTTTTACTTTTGTGGAAAGAATAACGTTGCAAAAGAGAAGCAAATAAGATATAATTTGAAAAAAAGAAAAGGAATGACATAGAAATGAAAGTTACTGTACAAAGACTGATATGGTCTATTTTAATTATTGCGAATTGTATTGCTATTTTCCAATTCTCTAGTCAAAATGCTCAAATATCTGGTAATACAAGTGGAAGAGTAGTAGATTGGATAGCAGAATTAATCCCCTCTATCCAAAAGCTAAATGAGGAAGAAAAGACAAGGGTAAAAGAAGAGGTTATGCAACCGATTGTTAGAAAATTAGCACATTTTTCTATTTATGCATTATTAGGGTTCCTTATTATGGGGTTAGCATCTACGTACCAAGGAACATTTTATCAAAAAATATTGTGTAGCGTCTTATTAGCCTGTATTTATGCAATAAGTGACGAATTTCATCAGTTGTTTATTTCAGGAAGAAGCGGGCAAATAACGGATGTTTTAATCGATACAGCAGGAGCATTAACAGGAGCTGTGATAGCTATGATCATCATAAAATGCTATTATAAAATCACTAAGAAGCAAATAGAAAGAAAAAAAATAGAGAAGGATACAAAGTTATTATTTATTTCTAGTACAGGAGGACATTTTAATGAATTAATGCAATTAAAGCCATTATTTGCTAAATGTAATTATCATATTGTTACAGAAACTTCACCTGCTATGGAGCATTTGAAACAAGAATATGGGAAAAAGTTAGATTTTTTAGTATATGGAACGAAAAAAACGCCTATCCGATATATAGGAATTTTACTAGTGAATTGTTTGAAAAGTTTATGGATTTATTTGAAATTTAGACCACAAGTTGTTATTACAACTGGTACACATACAGCAGGACCTATGTGTTGTATTGCTAAAATATTGGGGAGTAAAGTAATTTATATAGAAACATTTGCTAATCGTAATACAAAAACAGAAACAGGAACACTTTTGTATCATATAGCAGATGTATTTATTGTACAATGGGAAGAGATGCTTTCCATTTACCCAAAAGCAAAGTACTTAGGAGGACTTTACTAGAAAAAGATGGAATAAGACTTAAAGAGAGAGTCTACAAATTGAAATAAAGGTAGGGAAAAATAATGATTTTAGTTACATTAGGAACGCAAGACAAGCCTTTTAGTAGATTACTAGAGGCAGTAGAAAAACAAATAGAAAATGGAAATATACAAGAAGAGGTTATTGCACAAGTAGGATCTACACCATATACCTCTTATAGAATGAAAATTATTCCTTATATTCCAGTAGAAAATTTTTCAGCCATGTTAGAAAAAGCAAACTTTGTAATAACACATGCAGGTGTGGGTTCCATTATAAAAGGGTTAAAAAAGAAAAAGAAGATGATAGTAAAAAAAAAAAAAAAAGAATACGGGGAACATGTAAATAATCATCAAGAACAAATTTTAGAAAATTTTAGCCAAAGTGGGTATATTATCCCACTTACAGATTTCGATAAATTAGGAGAAGTCATTCAACAATTAAAAGATTTTACACCACGAGAATTTCAAAGTAATCAAACAAAATTTGTAGAAGGACTAGAAATACAAATAGAGAATTTATTAAATAGGAGGTAGAAATGAATAAAAAAGTTTTATTTGATTTAAATTATGGGTTATATATTGTAACAGCTAAAAATGAAGATAATTTTTCAGGATGTGTTGTAAATACAGTTACACAAGTTACAGCAGAAGACAAGCCTAAGTTAGTAGTAGCAATCAATAAGGATAATTATACAGCAGAACTTGCAAAGAAAGGCAGAAAAATAAATATCTCTGTTTTGTCAAAAGAAGCAGATATGTTGTTAATTGGAAAATTTGGATTTCGTTCTGGAAGAGATATCAACAAATTAGAAGGAACAGAATACAAAATGGGAAATAATGGAGTACCTATTGTAACACAAAAAGCAGTTTCTTATATAGAGTGTCAAGTACTTCAGATAATAGATTGTGCAACACATGATTTGTTTTTATTAGAAATGCAAGAAGGAGAAAAAATAGCAGAAGAAGGTGAGCCAATGACTTACGAGTATTATCATACAGTAATAAAAGGAAAAACACCCCCAAAGGCATCTAGCTATAATGCACTTTAAATGCAATTTAGATGCAATTTAAAGAACGTCCCCAAATTGCATTTTTAAGGAACGTCCCTAAAGTTCAACTAAAGTTCAAGTTTGCCACACAAGGATGTTGCTAGCAATAAGACTAAGTAGAGCAATTACAATGATGCAAGAAGCCCCAAAGTAGTTTTTTTGTTCTTTCCATTCAAAAAGTGCGTAGGGGATAGTGCACAAAGTAAAATAGAGGCTAGCAATGAGAAAAACAAAGCGATAGATAAAATGAAACATGATCATCAACTCCTAAAATTTAACTTGTTGTAATCATAG
>CALXAQ010000089.1 GCA_944386335.1 uncultured Clostridia bacterium
TTTTGAATAGTAATGTGTAGCTCATTTGGTATCATTTTAGCAAGTTTGTCTGCCTCTGCATAAGGTACATCTAACACTCTTGCTACATCACGAATTACCATTCTAGCAGACATAGTACCAAAAGTAATAATCTGAGAAACATGGTCATGTCCGTATTTCTCGCATACATAATCTATTACTTTATCTCTTTTCGCATCACTAAAGTCTACGTCAAAATCATGCATACTAATTCTTTCTGGATTCAAGAAACGCTCAAATAGCAAATTGTACTTAATAGGATCAATATCTGTAATTCCTATGGCATAAGCTACAATGGAACCTGCTCCAGAACCACGTCCTGGTCCTACGGCAATATCGTGTGTTTTGGCATAATGAATGTAGTCCCACACAATTAAGAAATAGTCCACATATCCCATTTTCTTAATAACAGATAATTCATAATTTTTTCTTTCTTCTAATTCTTGCGTTAAAGTTTCTCCATAACGTTTATGCATTCCCTCATTAGTTAATGTCTCTAAATAATCGTAATGGTCTTTAAATCCTGCTGGTACATCATAATTTGGCAAAATGGTATGTCCAAATTCAAATTCCACATTACATTTATCTGCAATTTTCACGGTATTTTCTATGGCTTCTGGCACATTTTCAAAGTAGTTTGCCATTTCCTCTGGAGACTTGATATATAGTTCATCTGTGTCAAAACGCATTCTATCCTCATCCGATATCTTTTTGCCCGTTTGAATACATAAAAGTACTTCGTGGTTATAAGCATCTTCTCTTTTGGAATAGTGGGCATCATTGGTCGCCACTAAGGGAATATTTAATTCCCTAGAAAGTTCTATCAGTTTTTGATTTACAAGAGCTTGCTCTTTTACACCATTATTTTGAATTTCTAAATAATAGTCCTCTCCAAATACATCTCTATACCAATTAGCCACTCTTCTTGCTTCTTCCATATCCTCTTTTAAAATGGCTTGGTTGACTTCTCCTGCTAAACAAGCACTACAACAAATTAAATCTTCGTGATATTGCTGCAAAATTTCTTTATCAATACGGGGTTTGTAATAAAAACCTTCTGTGTAACTTAAGGAAACCAATTTGGATAAATTTTTATATCCATTTTGATTTTTCGCAAGTAAAATTAAATGATTGTACTTGCTATCCAAATTAGGATCCTTATCTTTCCTACTCCTTGGAGCAACATACACCTCACAACCAATAATTGGCTTAATTCCATTGGCTTTGCATGCTTTATAAAAATCAATTACACCAAACATGGCGCCATGGTCTGTAATTGCAATTGCTTTCATTCCTAAGTCTTTTGCAATCACAGGAATATCTTTAATTCTATTAGCTCCATCCAACAAACTATATTCACTATGTATATGTAAATGCACAAAATCTGGCATATTCTTTCCTCCTTTTTGAACTTTAGGGACGTTCCTTAAAGTTCAATAGCATTATATTACATTTTAGCTCAAAAAAAAAGAGCTTTTACGCTCTTTTTTATTTCTCTTCTATAGCTTTTTCTTCTAACTTTTTATCATCTTTTATATCTAATTCTCGATTTACTTTTTTTCTAAACTCATCTAATATCTCTGTAAAGGCTTCATTTGTAGGTCTTCCTGCATCTTGTACAGATTTTAAAGATTGTATTACTTCTAATACATCATTTGTTAAAACTTTTGCTGTTTCTATGTCAATCGCACTTCCTTGAGAAATTTCTTGAACTCTTCGTATTGCTTCTTTAGAACGTTGACTTTCTGATTTTAACATTTCATTTATTTTTCCTACAAATTGATTATGTATATCTGCTCCTTGTATTAAAGAATCATTTGCTGTTGTTATTACCATAATTCCTTTTAATTCTGGCAACAAACTAGATAAATCTTGGTCATAATCGCTTGCAAGTTCTTCATTATGTTGTGCTAAAAGCCTTGCCATAATTGCTTTTGTAGCTGCATTTATACTTACACCTCTACAGTTATCCATCTTTCTAGCTATTTTTCTTTCAACTCCCATTCGTTGTAAACTTTGATCTATTTCTGAAAATGTTCTCTCTGCTATTCCTGATTCCTGCGTTCTTTCTTCTTGAATTCTCCTTGTAATTTCCTGTAAAGCCATAATTTGATACTGCGTAGTTCTATATTGTTCTACTGAACTGCTCGCCATTATTTCTAATTTTTCTGCATTAGTTCTTAGTTCACTTCTTATATTTTCTAATTTTTCTCGAATAACATCTATGTTGGACAATACTTTTGCTCTTCTATATCTTTCTTCTTGTATGGTTCTTTTCGCTCTATTTCTTAAACTTTTCATAGCTGTTATTGGTGATTCTTTCAATAGTTCTATAAAAGACTTTCCTTGTGTTTCACTATTTTCCTCAATGGACATCATAAGTTGAGTAAACATTTCTTCTATACTTGTATCATGTGTTTTTAATGTACCTATTAACATATCTAAATCTTCATAAATTTTTTCTGTTTCTTGCTTTCCAAATTCATCTATACTTTGTGGATTCTGTAAATCTATTTCAGCAATATATGTATCTACTATCTCCTTCTCTTCTGGTGTTAAATCTAAATAACTTGGTATCTTCGTAGTTAATGTTGAAATTTGTGTTTTTACTTGTTCTTGTAAATTCGTCTTTAATTCCATCTTTTCATTTTCTATTTCATTCATTCTTTTTCCTTCCCTTCTTTTTCTTCTATTTTTTGTAATTCTTCTTTAGTTAATAGATCCACTTTTTCATAATCAATAGGTAAGTCTATTATATCTCCTAAGCAAACTGCTATTGGAAAACATTGTTCCTTTTTTCCAAAATTAGGCACACAACATGATTTTACCTTTATTCCTAATTCTTTAAAATCTCTTTGATATTTTTCCCAAAGTGGTTTTACAGTCGTTTTAACATATATATCACTTATACTTTTTCCCCAATAATATTTCTTAGGTATTGGTGCTAAAAACTCTTGATGGTTACCTGCTCTTCCCATACATCCTAACGGCAATATTTTTCTTGGATTACAGTATATATATGACTCCTCATATACTTTATTAATTATGAATAATATTTCTTTATATTGCTTTAATCCTAATTTTTCAGTTCTATTCTTTAACACTCTTAAATATTGCATATTATCATACAGTTCCTCATATTCATTTTTTTCCCATTTTATAAAGTCTTCAAATTCTTGCAGAAGGTCTTCTATTAATAATAAAATAATATCGATATCTGTTGTTACTATTCCTTCTTTTTTTACTTTTTCTTTTCTCTCTTGCAAGAAATCTTTTTTTGTTGTTATTTCATTTTCTTTTTCGGATCCTACTTCTACATTTCTTTGGTACAGTATTTCTTTCCATATATCTTCTACGTTTCTATTATTTTCTTCAAATTTATAATCTAGCATAGTAAATTCAAATTTGCAGTACTTTTCTGAAAAATCTTTATTCCTCTGTTTTTGCTCTTTATCACTTTCTGGTATTTCTCCCGTCCTTTCTAGAATCATTCTTACACAAGCTTGACCTATATTTACTAATATGGGCTCACATTTAAATCCAAATCTTCTGTATAACTGTTCACATTCACTAAAGCTTATATTTTCATCTGTGATAATATTTTCTAATATAGCAACTAATAAAGAATAATTCGCCTTATCTGCCTTTAATTGGTTATACTTTTCTTCTTTATTTCCAATTTCATTAAAATCGAAACCCTTCATATAGCCAAACTCTTCCCAATCTTTTTCTGTCGTATATGTTTCTCTTTTAAAAGGATTATTTCCTATATTACATAAATGTGCATTAAATATTTTTGCTTTTGCTAATGTCTTATAGGAATGTACATTCTCCCTTATATCCATAAGAATTAGTCTTTCTAATAGCTTGCTCTTTCTCATAATTTCATCTATTGGTTGTTCAAATAGTTTATCCTCTTTAAAGGATGGTTCTAGATATTTTATTTTTTCCTGTAATTTTTTCTTAAAAATATCTTTTTCTAGTTCACTATCGTATTGTAACAAATTACTTTTTTTTCCACCATTTTCATATATTAATTCTTCCACCTGTTTTCTATACAAAAGGTCAAACTTTACTTTTGCAATTTCTTTTTGTACTTCCTGTAGTGTATCTTCTCCTATATAAGGAGCATACAATTTAAATAATTCTTTTATTATCTCTATTGACTTTAATTCTTTTTCTACATGCTGAAAGTTTTGATAATTTTCTGATTGGAATATATTTTTTATGCATCTTTCCAAAATATATCTGCAATTTTTTGCTGTATGATATATGTATTGTTCCATATTTAGTTCTACTTTTGCAATTTCTTTTAGAACAATATCTTCTACTTGTTTATATTTCTCATATTCTTCCATTTCCACAATTTTGTTATACATTTGCGTATACTGTTGTTTAATTACTTGTATCGCTTTTGACTCCCCATTACATGAACCATAAAACAACATATTATATAACAAAGATAACTTATCTATTTTTTGTAGCATTACTTTATTCTTTAGTTCTATCGTATTTTTGGTTGATAGACCTATATTTTTCATTTTTGACATCTCCAAATTATTTTTTACTCAAAATTGTAGATATTATATCATCTTTATATGTTTTTGTAAATACATTATGTTTATTTTTAATAATTTCCTATTATAGAAAAAAGTTATGCAATTATCTCTACATAACTTTTTTCTTTCTCCTTTTCTTCTTATGTTTTCCATTTTTCTTTTCCTTATTCATTCATAATTTTTTATCATCTAGGTAAAGTCTTAAAGTAAAACCATACCCAAGCCCAAACCCATGCAACAAATAATATTACTCTGCAAAGCCAAATAGTTCCATATATGGAAAAGCCAATAAAATAACTAATCCATCTAATAATCCATTTATGAATCCCCTCTATTCCTTCCTTTAAGGTTTGTTCTTTAATATGCAATATTTTTGCACTCGGAATTTGATAAATCTCTGATAGTTTATAAATAGCATCTAAATTTGGATATTCTAAATCTCTTTCCCATTTTTTTATATTTTTTACTTGTATAGCTGCTATTCCTATTCTATCTACTAATTCTTGTTCTGTATAACCTTTATTCCTTCTTAAATAATATAGCCATTGACCAAAATCTAAACTTTTCTGCTTACTCATTGTTATCCCCTCTATTTTTCTTATCTATTGATAAATCTATAACAATTTAACAAGTTCTCCTACTTCTTTTCCTGTTCCTTTTGGTATTTGTATAATTTCAAATTTAGATATTTTATCACCAAATTTAATTTCCACTATGTCACCTACTTTTACTTCATAACTTGGTTTTACCACTTTTCCATTCACAGCTATTCTACCACTATCTGCTGCCTCATTTGCAACAGTCCTTCTTTTTATAACCTTTGATACTTTCAAAAATTTATCTAGTCTCATGTTTTTCACCTCTTTTTCTTCCTTTTGCGATTTGAACTTTAGGGACGTTCCTTAAAGTTCAAATCGCAATTGCTTTTCCCAAATAAGTAGAATAAATAGCTACTTTATCTACTTTTTGATGTAACGTTTTTTCTAATGCACTACGATACAATTCTAGCTGTTCTTTATATTTTTCTTTTAACTCTTTTTCTTGTCCCTCTTCTACATAATCTGTTTTATAATCTACTAATACTACTTTTCCTTTAGCAGATATATAATATAGATCTATAATACCTTGTACCAGAATTTTATCTTCTTTACTTGCTCCTTCATAAATCTCATTTGTTGGTAATTGTATATAAAAAGGTTGTTCTTTATGTACTTCTCTTGCTTGCTTTAGTTCTTGCCATAAATCGGATTGTAAATATTCTAGTAAAGGTTTTATTGGTATTTCTTTTCTTTCTTCCTCTGTAATAAACTCTTTTTGTACTAATTCTTGTAATAATTCTTCTAAGTCATCTTTTGTATAATTTTTGGTTTCCTGTAAATGTTCTATACATAAATGGACTAATGTTCCTTTTTGTGCATTTGTCATTTTTGTAATTGATTTTGCAAATGCAGGTGCAGACATTTCCTCTATCTGCTCTTGTTCTATCATTTTTCCATATTTCTTTTCTTGTAACATTTCTTTTATCTTTGTAACAGACGTTTTCGTTGGTATTTGTACAGCTCCTATAAATGGATATCTCCAATTCCATTCTTGCTGTATTTTTTTTATACACTCTTCATCTCTTTGAATATTCTCTAATTGCTTTATTAATGCATCTTGTACTAGCGTTACTTTTTCTTGCTCTTTTTTTTCTCTTTCATATGGTATTATCTGCATTTGTATCCATTCTTTTGCTTCTTCTTTTTCTTTTAGTATTACTAGCTCTAACCAATCTAAATAAGATGTATATTTTTTTAATATACTCGGATGTACTCCTTTGCCTTTATATATAGCAAGCAATAGTTCTTTTTCTTCTAATTGTTTTTCTACTTCTTTTGCTACTCCAGTAATAATTAATTTTTCTTTTGCTCTTGTCAAGGCTACATATAGCACTCTCATTTCTTCTGCAATAGCCTCTTCTTTAGCTTGCAAACTAATAGCTTCTTTAGCTAAAGTATTATAGGTTATTCTTTTTTCTACATTTATATATTTCGGTCCTATTCCTAAGGTTTCGTGAAACAAGATTGGTTCATTTAAATCTCTCATATTAAAATGTTTTGCTGTTCCACATAAAAATACTACTGGAAATTCTAATCCTTTGCTTTTATGAATGCTCATAATACGAACTACGTTCTCATTTTCTCCTATTATTTTTGCTGCCGACATATCTTTACTACTATTTTTTACCTTTTCCATAAATTGAATAAAATGAAATAATCCTTGAAAACTCGCACTCTCATATTGTTTTGCCTTTTCAAATAGCATTCGTAAGTTTGCTTGTTTTAATACTCCATTATTCAATAATCCTACGTAATGATAATATCCTGTTTCTCTATATAATTTCCATATAAATTCTTCTAAAGATTTCTCTTTTTGCTGTTTTTTCCATCTTTCTAGTTGTTCCATAAAAGCATTTATCTTTTTTCTTAATTCTTCTCTTGTAGAAATTCTAGCTTTTAGAAATGCTTCATAAAAACTACTCTTTCTATCTACTAAACGTATTTCTACTAAATCATTATCTGTAAAATTAGCAATAGCAGAACGTAATACACACACTAAAGGAATATCTTGCATAGGATTATCTAGTATTTTTAATAAAGATAACATGGTTTGTATCTCTGTAGATTCTAAATATTGTGCAGAACTATCACTAAAAACAGGTATATCTTGTTTTTCTAGTTCCTTTTCATAAATAGGTGCTTGATTAGACGTTGCTCTTAATAAAATTACAATATCTCGATATGTAATGTCTCTACTGCCTTCTTTTTTATCATATACTTGCAGATGATTTTCCATCATTTCTTTTATTTTTTTTGCTACTAATTTTGCCTCTATTGCTGTATTCTCAATGATTTCTTCTAGTTCTTCCTCTTGATTCTCTTGTGGCATTTGTGTATCTATTATATATAATTCTGCTTTTCCTTCTACTGTTTTTTCTAATTTTTCTGGATAATTTGCTCCATAATTTAAGAATTCTTCCTCCGTATAATCCATTTCTCCCAATCGCTTGCTCATAATATTCTCAAAAATGGAATTCGTAACTTGCAAGATGTTTTTTCTACTTCTAAAATTTTTAAATAGTTGTATTTTTTCTCCTACTGCTTTTTCTGACCTTGCTTTGTACTGATTATATTTTTGCATAAATAATTCTGGTTTAGCTCCTCTAAAACGATAAATACTTTGTTTTACATCTCCCACCATAAAAATATTATGACCATTAGATACACTAGTTAAAATAAGTTCCTGCAACATATTGCTATCTTGATATTCATCAATCGCAATTTCTTCAAATTTTTGTTGCAATTTTTTAGCAACCTCTGTTTTTTGCAAACTTCCATCTTCTTGTTCTTTCCATAAAATTTGTAATGCAAAGTGTTCTATATCATGAAAATCTATTATATTCTTTTCTCTTTTTCTTTCTGCAAAACTATTAGAAAAATCCAGAACTTCTTTTTCTAAAGCCTTTAATATTGGGTACATATCCTTTAAATCTTGACTTGCTTCCTGTGAAGAATAAATAAAATATTTCTCTATTATTTTTCCAACACTTACTTTAACTTCATCTCTTATTTTCTTTGCTTCTTGCTTATACTCTGTAGTTACTTTTTTATCTACTGGCCATTTGGCATATGTAATCTCTGAAACTTGCTGATATACCTTGTCCCACAATGGTTCTCTATTCAGAATATCTACAACACTTTTATACATAAGTATGTCTTGTTCTATTACTGTTTCATATTTTTGCATTTCTCCATACCATTTCAGTTGCTCTTCTACTGCTTTTAACTTTATAATAGCTTCTTCTAATGTTTCTTGTAACTCTTCTAGCAAGATTTTCCCCCATATAGTTTCTGAAAAATCTTCTTTTTTTTCATCAAATCTTTCTATCATTTCATTAAGTGCTTTCTCTGGGAATGGCAAGCTTTGTATGTATTCATACACTTTTAGAATAATCTCTTTTAAAGGCTCATCTCCTCGATAATTGGTATAAGTATCTAGCAGTTGTACTAAATTTTCTTCTTTTTCTTCATATTTTTTTTCTAACATTTCTTCTAATGTGTCTTGCTTTAATAATTCTATTTCTGCTGTATCACCAATTCTAAAATTTGCTGAAAATCCTTCTAATTCATAAAAATAATTTCTTATTACTTCTAAGCAAAAGGAATGAATAGTACAAATGCTTGCTTTGTTCAACAAAGTGATTTGCTTTTGCAGATATGTTTCTTCTGGTTTTTCCTCTATCTTTTTATAGATAGCATCTAAAATTCTTTGTCTCATTTCTGATGCAGCTGCATTCGTAAACGTTACTACTAAAATTTTATCAATGTCTATCTTTTCGTCTACTATTTTGTGTAAAATACGCTCTACCAAAACAGCTGTTTTTCCACTTCCTGCTGCTGCCGCTACTAAAATATTAGAGCCTTTATCATAAATAGCATTTTTCTGCTCTTCTGTCCATGTTACTTCTGCCATGCTTTTCTCCTTTTTATGTTTTTTTTCATTGTATCTTACTCTATTCTTTTTTGCAATGCTTTTTTTACAGAATATTTTAAAAAAAGACTATTTAAGTTACTATATACGTTATAATACAAAAATAAAAATAGTTAAATTTTTTCATATTTTTTCGTAAAATGAGCATACTAACACCGAAAGGAGTATTTTGTATGGATGAAAATATTAATTTAACTATTTTAAATGAAATTGCTAAAGCTGCTAAAATGGGAATGGAGTCTATCTCTTATGTAACAGAAAAAGTTGGGGATGAAAATATGAAAGAAAATTTAAGTACACAATACAATGGTTATGGCAACATTGTGGAAAAAGTAAATGGTCAATTCGAAACTTATGGGGAAGTTCCAGACGAAGCACCTGCTAGAGATAAAATGATGAGTTGGATGGGAGTACAAATGAATACCATTACAGACAAAAGTAATTCTCACATTGCAGAAATGATGATTCAAGGTAACATTATGGGAATTGTAGAATGTCAAAAACTAATTAATCATAACCCCTATGTAGATGAGCCAGTAAAAAATTTACTACACGAATTCGTTACTTTTCAAAACAATAACATAGAAAAAATGAAAGAATTTTTATAATAAAAAAACGGGCATAAATAACTTCGTTACTATTTTAATATAAAAATTCCCTCCCTGTTTTTACAAGGAGGATTTTATCATTTTATTTTCTTTTTTATCTTTACTTTCGTTTTGAATTAATTATTTGCTCCCACAATTTTGACTTTTTCTTCTATTTTATATATAAATTGGGATCTACATATTCCCCATCTTTCAATATTTCAAAATGTAGATGTGGATCATCTGCTATTTCAAAAGTAGCTGTATTGCCAACAGTTCCAATGGTTTGCCCTTGCTTTACTTTTTCTCCTTCTTTTACAAACTCTGCTGTTAAAAGATTGGCATATACAGATTGATAACCATTATCATGCTCTATCGTTACAGTAATACCATAACGTGGATCATTTTTAATAGATTTAATTGTTCCTTCTGCAGATGATTTTACTACTGTTGTTTTATCCGCCTTTATGTCTATTCCATAATGTGTTACCCATTCTTCTAAAGTTTCTGAATAGATCAAATTATCTTTTGCATATTCTTTTGTAATTTCTCCCTCTACTGGTTTTGTAAAAGTTGGATCTGGCTTTTTCTCTTCTTGTTTATTTTCTTTTTCTGTTGCTTGTGTCTCTTTTACTGTATTAGTAGTTGTATTTGTTACTTTATTAGTTATTTCTTTATTTTCTTGTGTACTTGTATTAATTGCCAATTTATTAGCTAAATTTTCATTTAATGTTCCTTCATTTTTAGTGTTAGCATCTACTACTGTATTAGATTGTTCTACTTCATTTACTGTTTTTCCTATTTGCGTACTTGCTTGTGATGTCATCGTATTAGCTGTAGCTAAATCTGTAATAGTTGTTTCTGGAATACTTTCTTCTTGCTCCATCACATTACTATAAATCATAAAAGTAACTACAAAAGCAACAATAGCAAGTAATAATACACCTCCTGCTATATATAACATTTTTTTACTTTCTTGTTCATCTGTATAATCTCTTCTCATTGGTCTTCTCATATTACTCCTCCTTCATTTTTTCTTTAGTTAGAGTATTTCCGTTTTTTCCTCTTTTATACAATTTTTTATTTTTTAAATTAAAAAACATCTACTACTTCTACTCCTGTATAAAAATGTTGAATAATCGCTATGTAGTTACTTCCTGCTTTTGCCATACTATCTGCTCCTGTCTGACTCATTCCTACACCATGTCCATAGCCTAATACAGAAAATTTGATAATATCTCCTTCTATTGTAATCATAAAATTCGCAGATCTTAAGCCAAATAATGTTCTAATTTCTACTCCAGAAAAATTTAAATTACCTACTTGAATCGTTTTTACTCTGCCACCATCCGTATATTCTAATATCTGTATACAGTTTGTTTGTGAAAAATCAATAGTAAAATTGCTATGCTTAGCTTTTATTTTATCTATAAATTCTTGTTTTGTGCATGTTACCTCAGATTGATATTGTGTATAGTCTTCTTCTCCTGCTGTTGCTACTGTTTGCAGATAAGGATATCCGCTTCCCCCCCATACATTTAATGTTGTTTCTGTTTTTCCTCCACTATTAGCATGAAAAAAGGCATTAATTGGCTTTCCCTCGTAAGTAATTATCTTTCCTTTTGTCTCTTCTACTGCAGATACAATTTTGTTCCAATATTCGTCTCTTGTCGTTTCTTCCCACTTAGCAAGTCTATTTTCCTTTGAAATCCAAGCTTGACAGCAACTAGAATTATCACATATATCTGCTCCTTCATGTTTTTGTGCATTGTTTTGTATTTTATAAATCGTATACGTTCTTGCTACTACTGCTTGTGCCTTTAAAGCTTCTTTTTCAAAAGACGCTGGCATTTCACTAGATACCACTCCATATAAGTAAGTATCTAATGGTAGTTCTTCTATTTGACCAGTATTGGCATGGAATAACCTAATTGTATTATATTGTTTATAATCATATTCTTTTTGTTGTATTTCTTGTTGTACTGTATTGGTTTCTTGCATACTTACATTTTGTTCACTTGTTTCTGTTGTTGGAAAAGGTTTTGTAAATAGTATTGGCAAAAAGAAGCAAAGTAACACAAATATTAATATCCATAAGGCTATTTTTCTCATACCAAACTCCTTTACATGGCTAATTTAGTTTTTATCTGCTCTAATATCTTTTTCTCCATTCTAGAAACCTGTACTTGACTAACTCCTAATATTTTTGCTACTTGCATTTGTGTTTTGTTCCTGAAATAACGCAAAATAATTAACTGCCTTTCTCTTTCTCCTAACATAGAAATGGCATTTTTTAATGAAAGATTATCCACAATTGTTTCTGCTTCATCAATTCCTGTATCCAACTTGTCTGCTAAATGAATTCCTCCTTCTTCGTCAGAGTAAATTTTTTCATAAATAGAAACCGTCGGATTTAATGAATCTAAAGCTACTGCTATTTCTTCTTTAGATATTTTTAACTCCTTAGCTAGTTCAGAAATAGAAATCTCCTCTCCTTTTTCTCTCAGATGTCTGGCTTGAATATCTCTAATTTTAGCTGCTAATTCCTTCACACTTCTACTTACCTTTACACTTCCATCATCACGTATAAAGCGTTTAATCTCCCCTAAAATATAAGGAACTGCATAGGTAGAAAGTTTTACATCAAATGAAGTATCAAAACGCTTAATTGATTTGATAAAGCCAATACTTCCAATTTGATATAAATCCTCTAATTCATATCCTCTATCTTTAAAACGCCTTACAATGCTCCAGATAAGACCTGTATTTTTTTCCACTAATTTTGCTAATACTTCCGTATTACCATTTTGTGCCTCTAATATTTCTTTTGCATCATTTTCAAACATGCTTTCCCATCCTTTTCTTCTTTAGTTATTCATTGGAAAAGATGATTGTTTCATTTGATTTAATACATCTGTTATTTCTTCCTTAGATACCTCTTCTTTCTTTATCATTTTCTTCATTGTCACCTTTGTTCCTAACCCCACAATAGATTCTACTTCTACCTCATCCATAAAGCTCTCCATAATCGTAAAACCCATGCCAGATCTCTCTAAATTCGGCTTAGATGTGTATAATGGTTGTTTCGCAAGTGCTATATTTTCAATTCCTTTTCCAGTATCAGCTATCTCAATAATAATAGTATTAGCTATTAACTTACATTCTATTTTAATAATCCCCTCTTTTTCCTCATACCCATGAATAATGCAGTTCGTTACAGCTTCAGATACAGCAGTTTTGATATCTGCCAACTCTTCAATCGTTGGGTCTAATTGAGAAGCAAAAGCTGCTACACTAATTCTGGCAAAAGCTTCATTGTTAGACTTACTCATAAACTCCAATTTCATTTCATTTTCATAAATATTTTTCACATTTTCCTCCTTTGCTACAATTCCTTTTCGTAGCATATTGATTTTTTGCGTTCTTATCTGTGTGTAGTGATTTAACTTGCTTCTCTAATAGGACAAATTTTTGCCACACCACTCATTTCAAAAATCTTTCTTATGCTAGGACTTACATTTACCATTTCTAGGCTTCCTCCTAGCATTTTCGCCATTTTATATCTGCCAATAATCATTCCTATTCCTGCACTATCCATAAAAGTGACGTTACTAAAATCAAATATAACTTTTCTAGGCATAAATCTTGTAATTTCATCGTCGGCTTCCCTCCTTATCTTTTCTGTTGTGTGATGGTCTATCTCTTCTGTTATTTGCAATAAGAGTGCTTTTTCATTGGGATCGTATTGAATCTTCACAACTTTTTTCCTCCTTTTTCCCTTTTGTTTGTTAAAGTTATTATATTGCATATGGTAATTTTTTCCAATAGCAAAATATAAGAAGTTTTAGCGATTTTTGACATTTTTTCGACATTATTTTTAAAAATGTCCCACTAATATCAGGGATAAGTGGGACAAAAAAAATAGAAGAAGCTATTGTTAAGCCTTTTCTACTTTTTCTATTTCTTCATCTACTAATTTCATAAAAGTAACTTTATTGCTTAATGCTTTTTGTAAATCTTTTAAGGATTTTTCATATCTTTCATCTTTTAAGTATACTTTTGCATATCCATTTTCTCCAAATTTATCTTTCAAATGCTCATAAATTCTTTCTTTTTGTTTTTCTAGTGATAAATTAGGATAATTCTTCTTTCCATAAAAATAACTTCTTCTGATACAATCATGAACATCTAATACTACTCTATCTGCTGTAGCTATTAATTTTCCATAGATTGATCTTGGCTCATGATTACTAGAAGCTCTATGATCTTCTATTGCTTCTTTTATTATTTTTCTTTCTTCATCATTAAAAAAATCTTTCATTTTCTCATCTTGTTCAAATATTTCTGCCGATATTATTTCATGTTTATCTTTATTAATATGATGTCCAATGTCATGGAAAGCAGCTATGGTATAAACCATATTCTCATCTACCTGCAAGTTTAATTCTTTTTTCAATCGAAAACTATTTTCAATCACATCTATAATGTGTTTTATCCCATGCCCTTGCTCATTTTTTTTATACTCTGGGAATATTTGCTTTTCTATATATTCTTCTAATTTTTCTTTCATATAATCTTTGGCGTACCTCCTTTAAAAAATTATACCTCTTTTATAGAAAAAAGTCCAATTAATCTGGACTTTTTTATTTTTTATTTTAATTTTTCTAGTCTTTCTTTTGTTGCTACTAACATGGTTTGATACTTAGCTAGTTTTTCTTTTTCTTCTTGCACTTTCTTTTCTGGCGCTTTATTTACAAAACCTGGATTTGCAAGCATTTTTTCTGCTCTTTGTACTTCTGCTTCTAATCTCTTTATTTCGTCTGTCAATCTTTGTTTTTCTGCCTCTATTTCTACTAAATCTTCAAATGGAATAAATACTTCCATATGTTTTGTTACAATAGACATGGCATTTTGTGGAATGTTCTTCTTCTCTTCTTGTACAATAATTTCATTGGCATATCCTAATTTTTGTATCATTGCTTTATCTGTTTCTATCACATTTTTCATTGTTTTTGTTACAATAATTAGTTTTGATTTTTTAGAAGGATGTACATTCATATTCGTACGTATATTTCTAATTCCTACAATTACTTCTTTGATTTCTTCTATTTGCTCCTCTTCTTCTGAAAAATCTAGGTCTTTGCTATATTGTGGCCAATTGGAAACCATAATACTTTCTTTTTTGTGATATAGGGTTTGATAAATCTCTTCTGTTACAAATGGCATAATAGGATGTAATAATTTTAATATTATGATTAATACTTTATTTAATGTCCACAATGCGCTTTGCATACTTTCATTTTGCTCATCAAATAAACGTGGTTTTACCATTTCTATATACCAATCGCAAAATTCATTCCATGCAAAATCATAAATTTTTTGTGCAGCAATTCCTAAATCATAATTGTCTAAGTGATTAGTTACTTCTTTTGCTAATTGATTTGCCTTAGATAATATCCATTTATCTTCATAACATAGTTTTTCCGGAACCTTTTCTTCTATCATTTTTTCTTGTGTTTCTTTGCTCGCATTTTCTAAATGTTTTAACACGAATTTAGAAGCATTCCATAATTTATTGGCAAAGTTAGAGGCAGATTCTAATTTTTCTGGCATATAACGAATATCGTTTCCTGGTGTTGTACCTACTGTTAAAGAAAATCTTAAAGCATCTGTACCATAGGTTTCTATTACCTCTAATGGATCTATTCCATTGCCCAAGCTCTTAGACATTTTTCTTCCCTTACTATCTCTCACAATTCCATGAATCAATACATCTTTAAATGGTACTTTTCCTGTATGTTCTATTCCTGAGAATATCATTCTGGCTACCCAGAAGAAAATGATATCATATCCAGTTACTAATGTATT
>CALXAQ010000090.1 GCA_944386335.1 uncultured Clostridia bacterium
ACACTGTGGCATCATAGTGACAATGAAATGGACTTATTATGCAATGCTCTACATCTGGAAAAAATAGAGCCTTTGGAGGAACAATATTTTCAAATGCTCTCCAATTTTCAAGACTATTTTCAAGACAAAATAGTTACTCCAAAGAAAATGGTGGAGTTCATTCGGAAGGAGATGCCGATATTGGATTACTATAATCTGAGTGCGGCAGAATTTTTCGAAAAATGGCTGATGGTGGAAACCGGACAGGTAGATAAGGATGCAAAAGCATGCTTAGAAGCTTTATCTAAAAAGGGCTATAGAAATGTGGTTCTTACTGACTGGTTTGTTGAAACCCAAGTCATGCTTTTAAGTAAATATGAGCTTCTGCAATATATAGAAGCTATCTACCCTTTAGAGGGACAATATTTGAAAGCAGACCACCGGTCATTTGACAGAATTTTTTCTTCCAAAACGCATCTCGAAGAATATATTATAATAGGAGATTCTTTAAAGAGTGACATTGGTTTTGCCACTCACGCAGGAATTGCTTCTATTTGGTATAATTCCGGAAAAAAAGAAAACACAGAAAAAAATCTGACTCCAACGTTCGAAGTGCATACTCTATTAGAGATATGCAGTATTTTGTAAGAAAACTGAAAAATGGATTACCTTTTCTAAGAAGGGTGGTCCATTTTTGCTAGAAAAAAAGCATAAAGCAAAAGAAAAATGCCAAAAAAGGTTGTAAAAATCCAAAATATTGATATAATAAGAAGAAATAAAACAAAATAGGAGGAAAAATTATGGTTAAGAAAGTTGCAATATTAGCAAATGGAGGAGACGTATCGGGTTTTAATGCTGTTATTAGAGCTATTGTAAAAACAGCAGAAAACAACGGAGTAGAATGTTATGGATTTATTGATGGATATCGAGGATTATTGAAAAATGATTATATAAGACTAAGTAGTGCGGATACTGCATCAGGAATATTGCAAAAAGGAGGTTCTATTATCTCTTCATCTACAAATGCCAATGTATTCCGCTATAAAGTAGAAGAGAATGGAAAAGTAGTATATAAAGACTTATCAGAACAATGCGTGCAAAATGTAAAAGAGGATGGTTTTGACTGCATTTTTACATTAGGAGGAGACAGCACACAAAAATCTGCTAGAGATTTTTCTTTAAGAGGAATCAATGTAATTGGAGTACCAAAAACAATAGATAATGATGTTGCTTGTACAGATATTACATTTGGATATAACACAGCAGTATCTGTTGCAACAGAAGCATTAGATAGATTGCACACTACAGCAGAGACTCATCATAGAATTATGGTATTAGAAGTAATGGGAAGAGAAGCTGGTTGGATTGCCTTAGAATCTGCCATAGCAGGAGGAGCAGATATTGTGCTAATTCCAGAAATACCATATGATATAGAAAAAGCAGCAGGGGCAGTAAAGAATAGACAAAAAATCGGTAAGAATTTCAGTATTGTGGTTGTATCAGAAGGAGCCTTCCCAAAAGGAGGAGACATTTCAGTAGTGAATGAAAGAGATGGCGGAGAAGGTGTTATTAACATCCAATTAGGAGGAGCAGGAGAAAAAGTAGCCAAAGAGTTAGAAAGATTAACAGGACTAACAGCAAGATGTACTGTCCTAGGTTATATGCAAAGAGGTGGAACACCAACTGCATTTGATAGAGTGTTATCTACAAAATACGGAGCAAAAGCAATGGAACTTGCTCTAGAAGGAAAATTTAATGTATTAACTGTTATCAAAGATGGAAAGCTAGATAGCGTGCCATTAGAAGATGTAGTAGGCGATAATAAAGAAATAGGAGCTGTACAAGGCGGAACAAAAGAAAGCAATGTAAGAGTAGTAACAATGGATCATGATTTAGTAAAAACAGCAAGAGATATCGGAATTTGTTTAGGAGATTAGTTTAAGGTATCCCACTAATCCCTGACATTTTTGGGACATATCCCAGAAATATCAGGGATAAATGGGACATATAGTATAAAAGATGTCGAAAAAGGGTGAAGAAACATGATAAATTTTAAGCAAGAAATAGCAAAACAAATAGCGAAAACAGTAGATTTAGATGTAGTAGAATTGGAAAGCTATATAGAAATACCAAAGGAAGAAAAAATGGGGGATTATGCATTCCCTTGTTTTAAGTTGGCAAAAGTTTTGAAAAAAGCGCCACCAATGATTGCTGCAGAAATTAAGGAAAAACTAGAAATAGATAATAAAGTATTTGAAAAAGTAGAAATGGTAGGAGGATATTTAAACTTTTCTATTGCTCCTAAAGCATTCATAGAAACTGTTTCGACTGAATTTGAAGTAAATAAAGAAAAGTTTGGTAGCAAAAATGTAGGAGAAGGAAAAACGGTAGTAATTGACTATTCTGCACCTAATATTGCAAAGCCATTCCATATAGGTCATTTACGTTCCACAGTAATTGGAGGAGCATTGTACAATATTTATCAATTTTTAGGGTATCATACGGTAGGAGTGAATCATCTAGGAGACTATGGTACACAATTTGGTAAACTAATTGAAGGCTATAAAAGGTGGGGAACAGAGTACCATATAGAAGAAAATCCTATTGATGAATTGACAAAGATTTATGTAAGAATTAATAAACTTTGTGAGGAAGACGAATCGGTTTTAGAGACTTGTAGAAATAACTTTAAAAAATTAGAAGATGGAGATAGTTACTGCGTAGAAATTTGGGAGAAGTTTAGAAAATTAAGCTTAAAGGAATTTCAAAAAGTATATGACTTATTGGGAAGCCATTTTGATTCTTGGAATGGAGAAGCTTTTTATTCCGATAAAATGGGAGAGATTATTGAAATTTTAGAAAAGAAGAATTGCTTAGTAGAATCAGAAGGAGCAAGGGTAGTTTCCTTAGAGGACAAAGGAATGCCACCATGTATTATTGAAAAGACAAATGGTTCTTCTACTTATGCCACTAGAGATTTGGCGGCTATTTTGTTTAGAGCACGTACTTATGATTTTGATAAAGCTCTATATGTTACTTCTTATGAACAAGTATTGCATTTTAAACAAGTTTTTGAAGTGGCAAAATTATTGGGAATATCAGAAAAATATACCAGTGGCTTAGAGCATGTTCCATTTGGAATGGTAAGACTAAAAGAAGGAAAAATGTCTACGAGGGAAGGAAACTTTATTAAATTAGAAGATTTATTACAAGAAGCCATTACACGTGCTGAGAAAGTAATTGAAGAAAAAAATCCAGATTTAGAAGATAAGAAAGAGGTAGCCAAAAAAGTGGGAATAGGAGCAGTTATTTTTAACGATTTATCCAATAGTAGAATTAAAGATGAGGTTTTTGATTGGGATTTGATGCTTAATTTCCAAGGAGAAACAGGACCTTATATTCAATATATTTATGTAAGAACCAAAAGTGTAATAGAAAAAGCAGGCTATCTTCCAAAAGCAGAAGAAGTAGATTTTTCACAACTAGGAGACGAAGATTCCAAAAGAATTTTCAAACTATTATATAGTTTAGAAGATGTATTGCAACAAGTAACAGATAAGAATGAACCATCTTTTCTATCTAGATATTTAATAGATTTAAGCCAAAGTTTTAGTACTTTTTATAATAATCATAAAATTTTGGGAGAAGAGAAAAAAATACAAGATGCAAGACTATATCTTACCAATATAGTAGGAACTGTTTTAAAAACAGGAGCAGGACTGCTAGGAATGCAAATGCCAGATAGAATGTAAGAGGTCAGGAAATATATGAAAACAAATAAAAAAACACATTAAACAGATCATAAAAATATAAGAAATGATTAAAATATGAGAATAAAAATCCCCTAGCTAAGCCAGGGGATTTTTATTGAAAGTATTTTGAAAAAAGTGATAAAATAAAAATTATACTATTTAATTGTTTATTTTTTACTATATTTATTACAACGATATATGGAAGAATATTTCTTTATTTATTATTAGGATTGTATTGTGCTATTTTTTTATTTTGACTTTCTACAATTTCTTTTCCTTTATCGGCAAACTTTCTAATAAAAGCAGCTTTCTTAGCCATTACATTCTGGAAATGTTCAGAATCCTCTATAACGGACAATCTAACATCATAATCAAACATTTTTGAATATACGTAATCAAATTGTTTATCATATTGCTCATGCTTTTCAATACTTGCTTTGGCATAATCTAGCAATAAGTCCAATTTTCTGCCGTGTTCATATTGCATAACAGTAACAACATCTTCCAAGGCAGACAATCTTTCGTCTATAGAATCTACTTTGTCTTTCATACTATACAAAGAGTCCACTTTACTGTTGATTTCGTCTATAGATTCTATCTTGTCCTTCATACTATACAAGTAGTCAACTTTGTCACCCATAACATCCATTTTCTTGTTCATAGATTGTAAAATTTGTAATATTTCATTATCCATTGTATAATCCTCCTTTCTCTTATAAAATGATCCGTTTAATGCTTGACGATAGTATAACATAGCTTTACAAAAATAACAAGATAAAAAATAAAAAATCAACTTATTTGTAAAAAAAGATGAAACGTAAATTCAATGAATTGGCTAGATAACGAAAAGAATAGAAAAGTGTCGGAATATGTCTTATAATCTGCAATTTACTCATAAAAGTAAAACCAAACTTTCATAGAAAAAAGAAAGTAAACAAAGAAAATAAAAGAGTATAATAAATTTTAAATTTAATGAATAAGTAAAAAAGGAGCTATCCTTTATAGACTTATAGCTCCTTCAAAAAAAGTTTTAATTACTATATCCCGTTCTTTGAATAATTTGATTACTAATGTTTTTTACTGTTTCAGATGGTTCATAATTTTCCTCACCAAATAGTTTTTCATGTAATTGCTTTACATTTTCTTCTAGAGTAACAGGAATACCATACCATAAGTTTAAAGTGATGCCTCTTGTTTCATATGGCCAACCTTCACTATCTGTAACATTGTAAGATAATAA
>CALXAQ010000091.1 GCA_944386335.1 uncultured Clostridia bacterium
GTAAATAACGATCTAATCCATTATGGCCCACCATTTCGTCTGTTGAAAATACTAACATATAAGCAAGTTGCAATACTAATATATACAATATTAACCCTAAACCAAATACTATCATGCCCCACTTAAATTTCGATTTATTATTCTTAAAATATTTTGCATATAATAAAATGGATATTCCTAGCAATAAGAATATGGTGCTAATCATATTAAGATAAACTGGCTTTGTAATGGCTATATTTTGATTCATATCTTCTAGTAATGTGCCTAAGGATTTTGCTCCATCTATTGCATTTTCATTTCCTACTCCTAAAGAAGCTATCGTAAAACTATTCCATAAATATGAAATAATATTCCCTTTATTTTCTCGTATTTGTTGTGTAGAAGCTTCCTCTAATTCTCCTACATAAAATGCTTGATATCCTTTCCAGGACAAATAAGTACCTATCACAATAAGTAAAAATACTAAGCATAATTTTACTTTACTACTTGTTAAAATTTTCTTAAAAGATTGCTTTTCCCTTTTAGAGAAAAACTCATAAAGAAATAGCATGATAATCCCTATTATAGAAATGAATACACCAGTTGCTTTTGTTAAAGTTAAAGCAATAAAACTAAGTACTAAAATAAATTTTTGATATTTTTTATTATCTTCTAATAGGTAAGTAGTTAAAATAAGGCCTAATAAAATTCCCATAAAAGTATCTGGATAAGAACTATCATAGAAGTTCATCATAGCAAAAATCGCTGGTATACATATGATCATAACAAATACTGCTATTTTTTGTATTTTTCTTTGCTTTGTCCATTCTAAAAGAGGCAATAAACAACTAAATGTTAACATTTGCATAGCAAAACTTTCTATTCCTTGTCTATATTCCCCTGCAATTTTCATAAAGAAATATTGTAATGCAGTTGGAACAGGTGGATAATGTATACCAACATCTGCTACCCATGAGTTTGTATAATAAGCATTTTTGGTAACTATACTCCAATTAGAGTATTGATCCCAACTAGTAAGTATTTTAGAAAAAGAAAATATTAAAAAAGCAAAAAACAAAACAGTAAATAATAAAAATCCTGTTGTTAGTACTTGCTGTCTAAAGAAATTATCCTTTTTTTCCCTATGTTTCCAAAGTGTATATATACCTAATATTATCCAAAATATAGCTATTCCCCATACAGATGCTTCTAGAAATCTTAAAAAACTTGCCACATATAGTCCCAATATAGTAAACAAAAAAGTAAGTACAAAACAACTTTCTATTTTCTTATGATATTTATCTGCAAAAAAGATACTTCCCAAACAAATAATAATATATAGTACACTATATCTTATGATTAGCACTTTTACTCCTCCTTTGTTCTATTGTATAGTGGGCCATTTTTTATCTTTATCGGATTGAATAAGTTTTGCTTCTCCTCCTATTTTCTCTAAAGGCCATTCTATACCAATAGTAGGATCATTCCAAATAAGTCCTCCTTCATCTCCTGGATGATAATAATCATCACATTTATAGGTAAATTCTGCCTCATCAGATAGTACTAAAAATCCATGTGCAAATCCTTTTGGAATAAAAAATTGTAATTTATTTTCTTCTGTTAGCGTAACCCCATAATATTTTCCATAAGTTTTAGAATCTTTTCTTAGATCTACTGCCACATCATACACTGCACCTTTAATAACTCTTACTAATTTACTTTGTGCATATTCTTTCTGAAAATGTAACCCTCTTAACACTCCTTTGCTAGACTTGGATTGATTGTCCTGCACAAATTCTTGTGTAATACCAATCTCTGCAAAATCTTGCTTTTGATAAGTCTCCATAAAAAAGCCTCTGCTGTCTTCAAATACAGTTGGTTTTACAACACATAATCCTTCAATTCCTGTTTCTCTCCTCTCAAATTTCCCCATTTTTCTTTCCTACCTTTCTATTTTTCCTTATATGTATTTTTACTCTTACTCTGAAAGTATACTTACATAAATTATTCTTCTTTCGCTAGATCTTTTAAATAAACACCATAATCTGTTTTCATAAAAGGTTCTGCTAAGTTTATTAATTGTTTTCTTGTAATCCATCCTTTCTGGTAAGCTATTTCTTCAGGGCAACAAATTAATAACCCTTGTCTTTTTTGGATAGTTTGTACAAAACTTGCTGTTTCTAATAAAGCATCATGCGTTCCTGTATCAAACCACGTCATTGCTCTCCCTAACTTTTCTACTGTCAATTTATTTTGCTTCATGTACATTTCATTAATAGCTGTAATTTCTAGTTCCCCCCTTGCTGATGGTTTTACTTCTTTTGCCATTGCTACTACCTCATTTGTATAAAAGTATAAACCTGGTACTGCATAATTAGATTTTGGTTTTTCTGGTTTTTCTTCTATAGAAATAGCATGTCCTTCTTCATTAATCTCTACCACACCATAAGCCCTTGGATCTTTTACATAGTAGCCAAAAATAGTTGCCTCGTCTTCTCTTGTATTTGCTTTCCTTAAAATTTTTTCTAGACGTTCACCATAAAACATGTTATCCCCCAAAATCATAGCTACATTGTCCTCTCCAATGAAGTCTTCTCCTATTAAAAATGCTTCTGCAAGTCCTTTTGGTTTCTCCTGAATAGCATAGGAAAATTGCATTCCCCATTTTTCTCCATTGCCTAATAAATGCTTAAATGTTACAATGTCTCTAGGTGTAGAAATAATAAGTACTTCTTTAATGTCTGCTTGCATAAGAACAGATAGCGGATAATAAATCATTGGCTTATCATATACTGGCATTATCTGTTTAGAAATAGCAAGCGTTAGAGGATATAGCCTTGTAGCACTTCCTCCTGCTAAAATAATTCCTTTTCTTTTTTTCATCTCAACTTCCATCCTTCTCTCAATCTTACTAAAATTCCTTAAAGTTCATTCTGCAATTTAAAGAACGTCCCTAAATTGCAAATATCTTTTTACTGCATCTTCCCAATCTGGAATTTGTATTCCTTGTGCTAATAACTTTTCTTTGCTTAGCATAGAGTTTTTTGGTCTTTTGGCTGGTCTTACAAATTCCTCTGATGTAACTGGTTTTACATAGCAAGAAATTTTTTCTATTTCATAGATTTTCTTTGTTAATTCATACCATGTAGTAAATCCTTGATTTGTAGCATGATAAATGCCATAAGGAATATTTTTTTCAATTGCTTGATAAATAATGTTTGCTAAATCCACACTATAAGTTGGGCTTCCATGTTGGTCATTAACTACACTTACTTCTTCTTTTTCCTTTCCTAACTTTAGCATTGTTCTAATAAAATTGTTTCCATCTCCATAAAGCCATGCTGTACGAAAGATATAATACTTTTTACAATTTTCTTCTACTGCCTCCTCTCCATGTCTTTTGGTAATTCCATATACAGTAACTGGTGCTGTTCTATCTTGTTCCGTATAGGATTTTGCAGTATCTAAATCACCATCAAATACATAATCTGTACTAATATGCACTAGAGTCGTGCCTATTGCGTCTGCTGCTAGTGCTAAATTTCTAGGCCCATCTGCATTTATTTTCTCTGCTAAATCATAGCACTCTTCTGCTTTATCTACAGCTGTAAACGCTGCACAGTTAATAATATATTGTGGTTTTTCCCTTTGAACTAAATTTTCTACTTGTTCTAGGTTTGTAATATCTAGTTCTTCCACATCTGTACAAATTAACTCATCTTCTTTAAATCTTTCTCTTACTGCTTTTGCAAGCATCCCATTTGCCCCTGTAATTAATATTTTTCTCATTTTTCTATCTTCCTTTCTTATCTCTATATCTAATTTTATTTTGAAGCTTAAAACTTAACATCTATTTTTAGTACATCTACCACAAATCGATAGACATACAAAAATACCATTGCCATATGCCATTTATATAGTTTAGTAATTCCCCACAATCCTATATGTTTGATTCCCCTTTTTCTCACATATTTCCATTTCAAAAAAGGAGACTTTCTCCAAGTAGGAAACTCCTTATCCAAATAAGAAATTGTTTCTTTCATTTCTTTCCTCATGGAAACAGTTTTATCATAAGAAAGTCTATACATAACTGAAATTCCCAGATGGACAAGTGCCATTGCATCTAATATATTTTGCATTTTGTGATATTGTCCTTTTTGCTGATATAGTTCTTTTACTTGTAATAAATATTTTTTTAAATTTTCTACATCCTTTTTCTTAATAGTATGTATTTGTGAATTACGACGTAGATAATAGTGATATAAGATATCTGGTACGAAAGTAATAGTTTCTATTTTTGTAAGACTACTTATGAAAAACAGGGTATCATTAAAACCTCTTAAAGGCAAAAACGAAAATTCTTGTATTTTTTCCCTTTTATATATTTTATTCCATGGTGCTGGATTAATAAACAATACAAAATCATCTTCTGGGCTTACTTGCCTAGTTATATTTCCAAAATTCACCATATCTCTTCCTACTATTTTTCCTGTAGCCATATCTATTCTTTCAAAAGGACATACTGCTATGTCTGCATTATTATTTTTAGCTGCTGTATATAATTTTTCCGCCCAATCTTTTTCCACATAATCATCTGTGTCCACAAAAGTAATATATTCCCCTTTTGCTCTTTGCAGTCCATAATTTCTAGTAGAAAATTCTCCTCCATTTTCCTTATGAAATACTTTTATTTTATTTGGATACCTTTTTGCATATTCTTCTATAATCTGTGGCGCATTATCTGTGGAACCATCATCTACACATA
>CALXAQ010000092.1 GCA_944386335.1 uncultured Clostridia bacterium
TTTTCTATAGATGAGGTACGCTGTGTAGGAGCTTGTGGCTTAGCACCAGTATTTATGGTAAATGATGAAGTATATGGGAAAGCAACGGTAAAACAACTAGATGAAGTATTAGATAAATACCAAAAAGAAAATTAAAATGTGAACACATGCCAAAAGGTCCAGGCCTGGGTGGCAGATGTACACAAAGAGAGGAGTAAAGATGGGTAAGAAATCAATACAGGAAATAGAAGAAATAAGAAATAGAAAAAGGCAAGAACTAGAATTGCGTGTGAATACAAAAGCAGATACGAGAGAAAAGCATATTTTAGTATGTCATGGTACAGGTTGTACTTCTTCTAAGTCACCAAAGATTATAGAGAATTTTAGAAAAATTTTAGAGGAAAAGAAAATAAAAAATGTACGTGTTATTCAAACGGGGTGTTTTGGTCTTTGTGCCAAGGGACCTATCGTGATTATTAGACCAGAGGATACTTTCTATGCACAAGTAAAGCCAGAAGATTGTGAAGAAATTATTCAAAGCCATATTGTAGAGGGAAAAACGATAGAAAGATTGCTTTGCAAAGATATCGATGGAACAATTGTAAACAGGCTAGATGAATTAAATTTCTATAAAAAGCAAAAAAGAATTGCCCTTAAAAATTGTGGCGTAATTGACCCAGAAAATATAGACGAATATATTGCCTTTGATGGATATAAAGCACTTTACCAAGTATTAACAACCATGTCACAAGACGAAGTAATAGACGAAATCAGCAAGTCTGGTTTAAGAGGACGTGGAGGAGCAGGTTTTCCAACGGGTAAGAAATGGTCTTTTGCCAAACAAAATGAAGCAGACCAAAAATATGTTATTTGTAATGCAGATGAAGGGGACCCAGGAGCTTTTATGGATAGAAGTATTTTGGAAGGAGACCCTCATAGCGTACTAGAGGCAATGGCAATTGCGGGCTATAGTATCGGAGCAACACAAGGATATATTTATGTAAGAGCAGAATACCCTATTGCAGTGCAAAGATTAAAAGTGGCGATAGACCAAGCAAGAGACTACGGATTATTAGGAAAAGATATTTTAGGAACTGGATTTGATTTTGACATTGATATTCGTTTAGGTGCGGGAGCTTTTGTATGTGGAGAGGAAACTGCTTTATTAGAGTCTATAGAAGGTAGACGTGGTCAGCCAAGAGTAAAACCACCATACCCAGCCAATAAAGGTCTTTTTGGAAAACCAACCATTATTAATAACGTAGAAACCCTTGCCAATGTAACTAGAATTATTTTAAATGGAGCAGAATGGTATGCTTCTATTGGTACAGAAAAATCAAAAGGAACGAAGGTGTTTGCTTTAGGAGGAAATGTAAACAATGTAGGCTTAGTAGAAGTACCAATGGGAACCACTTTAAGAGAGATTGTATTTGATATAGGTGGAGGAATTCCAAATGGCAGAAAATTTAAAGCAGCCCAAACCGGAGGACCATCTGGAGGCTGTATACCAGCAGAACATTTAGATACGCCAATTGATTATGAATCTTTAACAGAGATTGGTTCTATGATGGGATCTGGAGGATTAATTGTAATGGATGAAACCAAATGTATGGTAGACATTGCAAGATTTTATTTAGACTTTACAGTAAGTGAGAGCTGTGGTAAATGTACACCATGTAGAATCGGAACGAAAAGAATGTTGGAAATATTAGAGAGAATGTGTGAACGGAAAAGCAGAGCCAGACGATTTAAACAAATTAGAAAGATTAGCCAATAATATAAAGAAATCCGCTATTTGTGGATTAGGACAAACAGCGCCAAATCCAGTACTTAGTACTTTGAAATATTTTAGAGAGGAATATGTAGAGCACGTATCCTATAACAAATGCCGAGCAGGTTATTGTAGAGCTTTATGCAATTTAGTTATCAATCCAGAAAAATGTAGAGGTTGTGGAATCTGCAAGAGAAATTGCCCAGTAGGAGCGATTAGTGGAGAAGTAAAAATGCCACATGAAATTAATCAAAAAATTTGTATAAAATGTGGTACTTGTGCAGATAAATGTCCATTCCATGCTATTGAAAAACAAACTATATAGAATAAAGAATGGGAAAGATATTGTGACTATCAAGGTTTATAGGTAACCTTTTAAAAACCTAAATATGTGATACAAGGATTGTGAAAAAATGGTAAAATTAGTAATTGATAATAAACCAGTAGAAGTAGAAGAAGGAACTACAATATTAGAGGCTGCTAGGCAAAACGGAATTGATATTCCAACACTATGTTTTTTAAAAGACATTAACGAAGTAGGAGATTGCAGAATGTGTATTGTAGAAGTAGAAGGAAGAAAAGGTTTTGCTACTTCTTGCATTCAAACGGTAGAGGAAGGAATGGTAGTAAAAACACATTCCCCAGAAATATTAGAAGCTAGAAAAACGATATTGGACTTAATCTTATCCAATCACCATAAAGATTGTTTAACCTGCAGCCGTTCTGGAAATTGCGAATTGCAAGCACTTTCTATTAAATTTAATGTGCAAAAAGTAGAATACGAAGGAGAAATGAGTAAACACAAAATAGATGATAAATCACCAGCCATCGTAAGGGATTTTAATAAATGTATCTTGTGTAGAAGATGTGTAGCTACTTGTAAAAATGTGCAAGAGATAGGTGCCATAGATTGTATAGAAAGAGGATTTTCTTCTTGTATCTCTACTACCTACGACCATAGCTTAAATGATGTAGATTGTACTTTCTGTGGACAATGTATCGAAAGTTGCCCAACAGGAGCATTAAGAGAAAAAGAATATATTGATGAAGTGTGGGAAAAATTAAAAGATGAGTCTACTTATGTAGTAGTACAAACAGCACCAGCAGTAAGAGTGGCATTAGGAGAAGAATTTGGATATCCAATAGGAACCAATGTAAAAGGAAAAATGGTAACAGCACTAAAAAATATGGGATTTGATAAAGTATTTGATACTAACACAGGTGCCGATTTTACCATTATGGAAGAAGCCAATGAGTTTATAGAAAGAGTAAAAAATAAGGGAACACTTCCTATGATTACCTCTTGTAGTCCAGGTTGGGTACGCTTTGCAGAGAAAAATTACCCAGACCTACTAGACCATTTATCTACTTGTAAATCACCACATCAAATGTTTGGAGCAATTATCAAGTCCTATTTAGCACAAAAAGAGGGAATAGCACCACACAAAATATGTACGGTATCTGTTATGCCATGTATTGCCAAAAAATATGAAGCTTCACGAGAAGAAATGGAAGTGGATGGCAACCGTGATGTAGATTATGTGATTACGACAAGAGAATTGTCTAGAATGATTAGACAGGCAAATATCAGCTTTAGAGAATTAGAAGATAGTGATTTTGACGACCCAATGGGAGAAGCAACAGGTGCAGGAGCCATATTTGGAACAACAGGTGGTGTTATGGAAGCGGCATTAAGAACAGCAGCAGATACCTTAGAAGGTAAAAATCTAGAAAAATTAGAATATACACAAGTAAGAGGAGAAAAAGGAATTAAAAGAGCAGAGCTAAGTCTAGGAGGTATGCCAATAAAAGTGGTAGTAGCCAGCGGATTAAGTAATGCAAGAAAAATTATGGAAGAAATCAAAAACGGAACAGCAGACTATCAATTTGTAGAAATTATGGCATGTCCAGGTGGATGTGTTATGGGAGGAGGACAGCCAATTAAAAGCTCTAAAATACGTTCTGCAGTAGATGTTAGAAAATTAAGAGCAGATAGCTTGTATAGTATAGATGAAGCAAGTACCATACGTAAATCCCATGAAAATCCAGCCATTCAAAAAATATATCAAGAATTTTTAGAAAAACCAGGAAGCCATAAAGCGCATAAATATTTACATACCCATTATACAGCAAAAGAAAAATACGAAATTTAGCAAAATTTAAAATATAAATGCAAAAAGGGTCAGGTCTGTTTGGAGATGTTCACATTGGAATAGTATAAAAATAGGGAAAATAGGAAAAAATAAGGAAGAAAGGAGAAGAGAAAATATGAGTATCAAAAAAGGAAAGATTGTATTAGTAGGAACAGGTTTTGTAGGAATGAGCATGGCATATTCTATGCTAAATAGAGGAGGCATTAATGAGCTTGTTTTAGTAGATATAGACAAAGATAAAACGATAGGAGAAGAAATGGATTTATCCCATGGACTTCCTTTTGCTCCACAAAAAATGACAATCAAAGCAGGAGATTATGCAGATTGCAAAGATGCAGAGATTGTAGTAATCACTGCAGGTGTAGCACAAAAACAAGGAGGGCAAACTAGATTAGAACTTGCTGAGGTAAATGCAAAAATTATGAAGCAAATTACACAAAGTATTATGGCAAGTGGATTTGATGGAATTATTATCGTGGCAAGTAACCCTGTAGATTTAATGACCTATGTGGTAGCAAAAGTATCTGGGCTTCCTAAAAATAGAGTATTCGGTTCTGGAACAGTACTAGATACAGCAAGATTACGTTATTTACTAGCAGATTATTTCAAGGTATCTAGTAAAAACGTACACGCCTACATTTTAGGAGAGCATGGAGATTCTTCCTTTGTACCATGGAAACATACTTATGTAGGATGTAAAAAAATTGTAGATATTATGAAAGATAATGGACATCCAATGGAAGATTTACAAAAGATACATGAAGGAGTAGTGAGTGCTGCCTATGAAATTATAGAGAAGAAAAAAGCCACTTATTATGGTATAGGAATGGCATTAAATCGTCTTACAAGAGCTATTTTAGATGATGAGAATGCAGTTCTTACCGTTTCTACTTATTTGGAAAATGGAAAATATGGACAAGATGATATTTACATTGG
>CALXAQ010000093.1 GCA_944386335.1 uncultured Clostridia bacterium
ATAGCAAATAAAAAAAAAAAAGGAAAAGACAATATTTCTTACAAAAAAACAGTAGAAAAAGTAAATAAAAAACAGCTAGAAGACATAGGGACAGTACGATCTCAAGATAAAAAAAAAAAAAAAAAAAAAGACAGAAAAGAAAAATTAGAAAATGAGAAAAAAACACTCGAATGACATAAAGACAAACAATATGAAATAGAAATAGAAGAACAAAATTTGAAAGAAAAAATAGAAGAAGAAGAAATAAAAATAAAATTATTAAAAGAAATAAAAAAAATAGAAGAAAAAAATAAAATAGAAAAAGAAAAAATAGATTTAAATGAAAAAATAAAAAAAGAAAATAATGAAAAAATAAAAGAATTAAAAAACGAAAAAAACAACCAAAAAAAATGGGAAGAAAAAAACAAAGAAAAAATAATAGAAGAGCGAAAAAAAATAAAAGAAAAAAATAAAAAATACTTTGTTTTATTATTTATATTTTTTATTATTTTAGTTTTATTATTTATTTTTAATCAACTATTTTTAAAAATAATTCAAATTAATTATATTTTATATTTTTTTATTCCTTTTGTATGCTGTTTACTTGTAGGAGAAAAGACATATTTTAAAAAAATAATTCAAAAAAAAGAAAAAGAAATACAAAATAAAAAAATAGAAAATAATTTATTAGAAATAAATTTGCAGATAGAATTATTGGAAAAAAATAATAAAGAGCAGGAAGAAAAAATAAAAAAAATACAAGAAAAAAATAATCTAGAAAATAATATAGAAAAAAAAAAAATAAAAAATAAATATATAAATAAAATAAAAAAAGAAGAAATAAGTGAAATAATAGAAAAAAATGATATTTATAATTTACTAGAAGAAATACAAAATAATAATCAAAAAAATAATTTAAAATTACATTCCTTATTATTAGATAAAAATTCTATTTTACCTAAATTAGAAAAATTATCTTCTATAGAAGAGGAAATAGAAGAATTAAAAGAGGAAGAAAGACAGTTACTAAAAGACAATTCTAGTATAGAACTTGCAAAACAGATTTTAGAAATAGCTTACCAAAAAATGAAAGAAAATGTAACTCCTAAATTTACGCAGTACTTATCTAAAAGTGTACAAAAAATAACAGATGGAAATTACCATAAAGTAAAAATAAATGATGAAGAAGGGATAATGGTAGAAAGAGAAAATGGAGAATATATACCAGCAAACCGCCTGAGCGTAGGAACGATAGACCAACTATACGTTTCCCTAAGGTTTAGCATGATAAGAGAACTTTCAAAAGAAAATCTTCCTATCTTTTTAGATGAAGTATTTGCGTATTTTGATGAAAATAGGCTAAAAAATATATTGTACTATTTACAAGAAAATTTTAAAGATACACAAATTTTCATTTTTACTTGTACTAATAGAGAAACGAATTTGTTAGAAAAGATGCAGATACCGTATCATAAAGTGGAAATGTAACTATTGAAACGCATAAAAATATGTAGTATAATAAAAACTGGAATTTAAATGAAGGAGAAAGAATATGTTTGATAAGTTAGAGACAGTAGAAAAACGTTATGAAGAATTAACAGAAAAAATTAGTAATCCAGAAATAATCGCAAAACAATCAGAATGGCGAGAATATATGAAAGAGCATGCAGAATTGGAACCAGTTGTACAAAAATATAGAGAATATAAATCAGCAAAAAAAGCATATGAAGAAGCAAAAGAAATGATCAGTGATCCAGAACTAAAAGAACTTGCAGAGGAAGAAATGCAAAAGGCAAAAGAAAGTATGCCAAAAATAGAAGAAGAATTAAAAATTTTATTGATTCCTAAAGATCCAGATGACGACAAAAATGTAATATGTGAAATAAGAGCAGGGGCAGGAGGAGAAGAAGCAGCTTTATTTGCGGGTACTTTGTTTAGAATGTATTCAATGTATGCAGAGAGAAAACATTGGAATTTAGAAGTGGTAAACGAAAATCCTACGGAATTAGGAGGCTATAAAGAAATTTCTTTTATGATAACGGGGAAAGGTGCTTATAGTAGATTAAAGTTTGAAAGTGGTGTACATAGAGTACAACGTGTACCAGATACAGAAAGTAGTGGAAGAATACATACTTCTACAGCAACAGTAGCAGTCCTTCCTGAAGTAGAAGATGTAGAGATAGAGCTAAATCCAACAGATATCAAATTAGAAGTATATAGAGCCTCTGGAGCTGGTGGACAACATGTTAATAAAACCTCTTCAGCCGTAAGACTAATTCATATTCCAACAGGAATAGTAGCGGAGTGCCAAACGGAAAGATCACAAGTGCAAAATAGAGAGTATGCTATGAGGTTATTACGTTCTAGATTGTATGAACAAGAAAGAAGTAAAAGAGATAGTGAGATTGCAAATGAAAGAAAAAGCCAAGTAGGAAGTGGAGATAGGAGTGAGAAAATTCGTACTTATAATTATCCACAAGGTCGTATTACAGACCATAGAATAGGAATGAGTGTTTATCAATTTGATGACTTTTTAAATGGAAATTTAGATGAAATGATAGACAATTTAATTGCAGCAGATAGAGCAGAAAAATTAAAAGGAGAAGAATAACAAAAACTAAAATGTATTATAAACAGTTGTAATGTTATGTAAAATATGCTATACTATCAATAGGTTGATAAATTTATAACCTAGCAACTTTTGTAAAGTTGTTAAAAGATTTCGTGCTAAAAGGTTGAAAAGATAGATACCTCAATAAAGCGAAACATTTTTTAACAGCTAATGAAATCACCCTAAATAGGAGGAAAGAGTATGTTTGCTATGACGAATGTAACAATGAGAGCCAATGCCATTACTCATAATGGAAGGTTTCATGCCAATGATGTTTTGACAACTGTCATTCTAGAGAAAGTATTGGGAAGCATTGTTGTGTGTCGGACAGCAGTTTTACCCAAAGGGCTTGACCCAAAAGTAATGATTTATGACATTGGTTTTACCAAGTATGCTTACCATCAGAGAGATGGCAAGCAAGTTAGAGAAAATGGGATGCCTTATGCTACCTGCGGTCTTATATGGAAAAAGTATGGACCTCAACTTGTAGCAGATACGGAAAATCCAGAATGGGTTTGGAAATATGTGGACGAGGATTTAATTCAAATAGTAGATAGGGAAGACGAAGGAAATTTATTTAAAACGGATTATCCTCCACGTACTACTAGCTTTTCTCAGCTGATTTCCGATTTTAATCCTAAATGGGATAGTCTGGAAAGTGAGGATGAAGCTTTTACTAAAGCAGTAGCATTTGCAGAGATAGTTTTTAACAATGTTTTGGCAAAGGCAGTCTCTAAAGCAAAATCAAAAGTTATTGTGGAAGAGGCTATTGAAAAATCTGAGGATCATATTATGATTTTAGAACAGTATGCTCCTTGGAAAGAATTTCTTAAGACTTCTGCTAATAAAAAAGCAGAAGAAGTGCAGCTTGTGATATATCCCTCTAAAGGAGGAAAGCGTTGGAACTGCGTGTCTATTTCAGAAGACTTCATGGGAGGAGCATTTAACAGACAAACAGAAACATTAGAACATGCTAAAAATCTTGCGAAAATAAGAGTTACAAAGTAATTAGCTGACAAAGAAGACAGGAATACTACAATTTTAGTACCTGTCTTTTTTGGTGTTATTTTGTGAGAAGATGTACTTTTGATTTAATCGGAAACATATATTGAGAAGAGAAAAGGAGAGTGATATTTATTAATGAAGTAGTTAAGACCACATTAATAGGATTGTTTTTTGGAACTTTTGGAACGACCATAGGGGGAATCTTAGGTGTAACATGTAAAAAACAATCTAAAAAATTTTTGAGTTTTGTATTGGCATTTGCTTCTGGTCTAATGCTTGCTATTATTTGTTTTGATTTAATACCAGAAGCATTAGAAATAACGAATATTGCAACTGCTATTTTAGGAATTTTAATTGGTATTTTTGTAATGATTATTTGTGATATTAGCGTACAGAAAAAGTTTAAAATAGATAAGGAGAAAAAGCAGAAAAATAAGTTATTAAAAACAGGAATAGTAGTTAGTATAGGATTAGCACTACATAATTTTCCAGAAGGGTTGGCAATTGGTTCGGGATTTGGTGCGTCGCTAACTCTGGGATATTCTTTAGCGATTGCTATATGCTTACATGACATACCAGAAGGAATATCCATGGCGGTACCTATGAAAAATGGAGGGATGCCAGTAGGAAAAGTAATTTTATATGTTGTACTATCAGGAGTTACTACTGGAATAGGTGCTTTTTTTGGAGCAATAGTAGGAGGAATTTCTGAAGAAATTATTGCTTTGTGTTTAAGCTTTGCAGCAGGAGCAATGCTTTATATTGTATCTGGAGAACTGATTCCTGAATCCAATCAACTATATAAGGGAAGAATGACAGCAATAGGAAATATAGTAGGATTTTTAATAGGAATGGTGGCAATGTCATTATAATAGTCAAAGAGAAAAAGAAAAAAACAGATTGACAGAAACAATAAAACAACTATAATATATGGATAGAAAATAATTAATATAGAGCAAATGAACAAAAAGAAAGGGAAAATAAATGAAAGTTATGTTTGTATGTACAGGCAATATCTGTAGAAGTGCTATGGCGGAAGGAATATTCAAGAAAATAGTAAAAGACAAGCGGACAGAAGAATATACAAGTGTATTCTTGTGGAATTTATGCAGATACAGGAGATTTGGCAACACAAGAAGCAATAGGTGCTGTGAAAGAATATGGAGTAGATATTACAAACCATCGTGCTACTAATATACGAGAAGCAAAAGTAGAAAAAATGGATTTGATTCTTTGTGCTACATGTCATCATAAAGAAATACTCCTTTTGCTATATCCACAAAT
>CALXAQ010000094.1 GCA_944386335.1 uncultured Clostridia bacterium
TATCTGTTAGGAAAAAAGGAGATAATAAATTAGGGACTCGTACAGAAATGAAAAATATGAACTCTTTCCGTTCTATTATAAGAGCCATTGAGTATGAGGCAGATAGACAAATAGAGGTATTAGAAGAAGGAGGAACGATTGAACAAGAAACTCGAAGATGGGACGATGTATCTGGTAAAACATTTTCTATGAGAGATAAAGAAGATGCAGAAGATTATCGTTATTTCCCAGAACCAGATTTAGTAGCTATTCGTCTTTCAGAAGAATATATCCAATCTATAAAGAAAAGCCTGCCAGAATTACCAGAAAACAGAAAACAAAGATATATAGAAGAATATGGATTATCTCAAAAAGATAGTAATTTACTGACAGCTTCTAAATACCTATCAGATTTATTTGAAAAAGCAGAAGCAATTTGCAAAAAACCAAAGGCAGTAGCTAACTGGCTATTATCCGATGTTTCTAGAATACTAAATGAAAAAGAACTAGAACCAGATGCTATTCCATTTACAGCAGAACAATTAGCAAAGATGATACAATTAATAGAAAAAGGAACTATCAGTTCTGCTATAGGTAAAAAAGTAATTACAGAATTATTTGAATCTCCAAAAGATCCAGAAGAAATTATAAAAGAAAAAGGATGGATTCAAATTTCAGATGAAGGAGCAATTAGGGAAGTAGTCAAAAAAGTATTAGAGGCAAATCCACAATCTATAGCAGATTATAAAGCAGGGAAAGATAGGGCATTGGGCTTTTTAGTAGGGCAAGCTATGAAAGAAACGAAAGGAAAAGCAAATCCACAAATGTTAAATACAATGTTTTTAGAAGAATTAAAAAAATAGACTGAACTTTAGGGACGTTCCTTAAAGTTCATAAAACAAAAAATAATATAATATGGTATGTAATATAAAAAACATACCATATTTTTTCACATTTTATTTTTCTTCCTTTTTAATGATATTAAAACTGATTGCACAAATAAAAAACATAACAGCAAACATAAGACTAGTTTGTAATAGAGAAATACCTATCTCAAATAACATAGGAAGAGCGAATAAACTTTCATAAAAAGCAAGTAGAAAGGTAGAAAATAAGCTAAGTAATAAAGAAAATAAAAGTCCTCTTTTTAGTAAAAAAGTAGTTTTCTTATCTAATGTTTTCATTTCATTCATTAATTTATGTAGTAATTTCATAAATACCTCCATGTATTCTATTCTATATTTATAGTAACATAAAATAGAAATAATAACAATGGAAATATAAGGCAAAAAAAAATCACTCTTTATAAGAGTGATAAAATAAAAAACTGTGCACAATCTTTTATTTTTATGCACCAATGGCATTTAATTTTTTAGCTAAATTAGATTTCTTTCTAGCTGCGGTATTTTTCACAATAACACCTTTAGTACAAGCTTGGTCAATTTTTTTAGTAGCTTCTGAAAATAATTTAGTAGCTTCTTCTTTATTGCCAGTAGCTAGTGCTTCTTCAAATCTTCTAATAGATGTTTTATAAGCAGATTTTATCATATTATTTCTTAATGTTTTCTTTTCAATAACATTAACACGTTTTATAGCTGATTTAATATTTGGCATCTTTTTGCACCTCCTTTTTACGTTTGCTAAAATATAGCATATAAAATTCTATCATAAAAATGCTACTTTGACAAGAGGATAAGCAAAAATACCTTAAATTTGGTGAAAATTTTGTGAATATTATAAAAAAATAAGGAAAATGTTTGAAATATTTTCTAAAACAAGGTATAATTAAAGTACTTAAAATAACAAAAGAGCAAAACAGAAAGGAGAGATTGTTATGAATATTAAAATAACAGGAAAAGAACTAAAAGCTACAGAATCCATAAAGGATTATATAGAAAGGAAATCGGAAAGACTAGAAAAATATTTTGGAGAAGATTTTCAGGTGTTAGCTACTATTAAAACAGAAGGAAATGAGCAAGTAGCAGAAATGAATGTTACAACAGCAGAAGGAGATAACTTTAGAGCAGTAACTGCACACAAAGACTTATATGCTTCTATCGATAAGGATATCGATATTTTAGAAGGGCAAGTAAGAAAAATGAAAACTAAAAAAGATAAACAAAATATGACAGAATCTATTCGTTTAAAAGAAGCCAACAATAGAGTGGAAGAACACGAAATAGAAAATGAAATTATTAAAACAATTTATTATACAATTAAACCAATGGCACCAGAAGATGCTAAGTTAGAACTAGAAGCAAAACCACAAAATCAATTTTTAGCATTTATTAATATAGAAACCGAAAAAGTTAATATTATCTATCGTTTAAAAGATGGAAAAAATTTTGGTTTAGTAGAACCAGAAGCATAGAACATGAAAAAGAAGTAATCCAAAAGGATTATTTCTTTTTTTTTTTGAATAAATTGATAATTATTTCTTTATGGTTTATAATAAAATTACATTTTACAAAAATAGAGGAAAATATAATGGAAATAATGAATGGTATTATCATTTTACTAATAGTAGGAATAGCTATTTTTTTACAAATAAAGAAATATAGACTACAAAAGCAAGGTAAAGAACTTAAAATAGATCAGACAATAGATGAATTTTGCAATCGACATTATAAAAAAATTTGGTGTATATGGTTAGTTATTATCTTTATAACAGTTATTTATCAATTTGGAAGTTTACCATCTTTTATGGGAGTGGATGAAGCAGGAATGGCATATGATGCATATTGTATAGCAAATTATGGAACAGATAGATATCTAAATTCTTTTCCACTTTATCTAACTAACTTTGGCAGTGGACAAAGTACGCTTTGCTGTTATCTGGCAGTATTTTTTATCAAAATAATAGGAAATAATATGATTGCTTATAGATTGCCAGCTTTGTTGATTTATTTGCTTGGTTTAGTAGCATCTTATTTATTAGTAAGTAGAGCAAAAGACAAAAAAACAGCTTTATTATTTACTTTTATTATCATTACTTGCCCTTGGAATATTTTAACGGCTAGGGAGGCATTAGATTGCAATTTATATGCAGGGATGTTTATGATTAGCCTATTTTTGATGCAACGTGCACAAAAAAATTATCAATATGTGATAGCAGGAGTAATAGTAGGAATTACTTTATATACGTATTGTTTATCATGGATAACATTACCTTTATTTCTAGTTGTTTGGAGTATTTATATGTTATATACAAAAAAGGTAAAAATGAAACAATTAATTTTAATGGCAATACCTATTTTTATTTTTGCAATACCATTAATCTATTTTTTATTATTAAATTCTGGAATAGTAGAAAAAACGCAAATTGGTATTTTTACTTTCCCAATATTACAAGATTTTAGGATAGGGCAAATTTCCCTAGACAATATAGGAAAGACAGGCTTAGAAAGTTTAATTATAATTTTCTTTACGAAACAAGCTCTTTATTTTGTATATGTTCCTCTTTTTATAATAGGATTCATAATAAGTGTAGTGAAAACTTATAAAAAAATAAAGAAAAAAGAGTATAACATAACAACAGTTTTTGTCATTGCATTTATTACGTTATTATTAGGCTTATTGTGTACTGATATATCTTCGCCTAACAGAGCAAATGTCGTATATATACCTATTTTATATTTTGTAACAATAGCTATTTTAGCTATTGCAAAATATTCTAAATGGATATGGATAACATGTTTTATTTGCATTAGTATATTATGTGTTGATTTTGAAATATATTATTATTCTTCTTATGTAACATATCCAGAACGAAAATGGTTTTCAGACAAATATTTAATGCCATTAACAATGGAATTAGAAAAAAAGGAAGAAATAAAATCAGTTGATAAGTATTTCATGGTAGAAGTTACTTCTCCATATATTTACACCGTTTTAGCAACTAAAATGTCACCATATGACTTTATGGATAGTTGGGAAGAAATTGATTTTTATGGAATAAAGCAAACAAGGAAAGTAGGGAATTATTACTATTATAATTATTATAGCCATAAACGAGAGTTTGAAGAAATAGATTTTAGGAATCAAAAGGCTATTCTAATTATTTCAAAGATTTACGAAGATGTAGTTGAAATAATGGATAAGCGTGGATATGAAAAAAAAGAATATGGTGATGTATATTTGTATATTACTTAAAAAAGAGCCATGTGGCTCTTTTTTAAATATTTATTTCATTTGGCTTTCAGCTTGTTCTATTAATTTTCTAACCATGTTACCACCAATTCTACCAGCATCTCTTGAAGAAATATTTCCGTTATATCCGTCTTTTAGATTTACACCAACTTCTGAAGCAACTTCATATTTGAATTTATTTAAAGCTTCTCTTGCTTCTGGAACTACTTTATAATTAGAATTTGTCATTATTTTCACCTCCTAGAAT
>CALXAQ010000095.1 GCA_944386335.1 uncultured Clostridia bacterium
GATGGAGAACCTAGTGGAACTGCAGGTTCTCCGATGCTTCATGTCTTGCAAAGAGAAGAATTGTTTAATGTGCTAATTGTAGTTACCAGATATTTTGGTGGCATACTATTGGGAACAGGAGGATTAGTAAGAGCCTATACACAAGCAATGCAAAATGCTATTGCAAAAGCAGAATTTATACAAGAAGAAAATGGATATTGGATAGAGATAACAATTCCCTATAATGAACTAGGAAAATGTCAATTTTATTGCAAAAAACAGCATATAGAAATAATCAATATACAGTATGAAGAGAATATAAAAATAACCTTGCAAGTTACAAAAAAGGAAAAAGAAAAAATAGAAAAAGAGAGGCAAAACTTAGGCTTTTATGTAAAAAATCTTACAATATTCCCTAATAAAATAATACAAAAAAACATTGAAAAATAAAACAAAATAAGAAAAATTTGAAAAAATTTCCAGAAAACTATTGCAAAAAAATAGAATTGATAATATAATGCGTTTGTAAGCAAATTACAAATATTTTTTTAGGGGGAATCAAATGTGAAAGAAAAAATCAGGGTACTTATAGCAGATGATAATACAGAGTTTGCTATGACATTAAATGGATATCTAGAAAGAGAAGAAGATATCGAAGTAGTAGGGATGGCAAAAGATGGAAACGAAGCATATAAATTGATATTAGAGCAAAAACCAGATGTAGTTTTATTAGATGTCATTATGCCACATTTAGATGGCTTAGGAGTATTAGAATTGCTGCAAACAGCAGCATTAGACAAAATGCCAATGTGCATTATGTTATCAGCAGTAGGACAAGACAAAATCACACAAAAAGCAATTAACTTAGGAGCAGAATATTATATAGTAAAACCTTTTGATATTAAATTATTAATTAAAAGGATGAGAGATTTTAAGTTTTATCAACCAAGTGCGGTGAAAGGAAATTATATTTCTAGAGAAATAAAATCACAATATATTGAAATTTCACCTGAAAACAAAAATGACGAAAATAATTTAGAAGCTCTAGTAACAAATGTAATTCATGAAGTAGGAGTGCCAGCCCATATTAAAGGTTATCAATATTTAAGAGAAGCAATCATGATGGTTGTTAATGACATCGATGTAATTAATCAAATTACAAAGCAATTATACCCTGATATAGCAAATAAATATCACACTACCCCTTCAAGAGTAGAACGTGCCATTCGCCATGCAATAGAAGTAGCATGGGGAAGAGGCCAACAAGATGTTGTAGAAAATATATTTGGCTATACAGTTTCTGCAAGCAAAGGAAAGCCAACAAACTCAGAATTTATAGCGATGATAGCTGATAAATTAAGGCTTGAATTAAAGAGCGCGTGAGATATGCTTGAAAGCATTGCAAGAGTACGAATTAATAGAATCACACAACCTGTTTACAAGATTATGAACTCTATGAGATAGTCATAGAAAAAGTGAAAAATCAGCAACCAAGGCAATAAATGAAAATTGAATAAAGCAATAAACTTCCAAGATTTATTGGTTAATATTATAAAAATATTAATTAAGTAAAAATTGGAGGTTTTTTCGTATTACAGTAATAGAAAAGAAAACGGAAAAACAAAAACGATTTTCATTATTAACAATACAAAAATGTTGCAAGATCTTGATAGTAGATAAGAAAGCATAAATTTTAACAACTAGTCTTATTTCTTCATATAATAAAATAGCAAGAATAGATATTGAAAAAATTGGATAAGAGTAAAATTGCTTCATATAACTAAATTAGAAGTGCAAGACCTTAAGTAAAATTTAAGGTCTTGCAATAGCTAAAAAAATACAAAAGTACTTTTTTGAAAGATTTTAGATGTTTAATTCATAAATTTGCATGGCGTTACGAAAAAAAATATCTTCTTTTTCAGTAGTGGAAATAGCAAGGCTGTTTACAGTGTCTATTTCTTTTTTTGTATTTCCCCATGGACTATCTGTACCAAATAAAATTTTTTTAGAAGATAGATAAGAAAGAGCAATTTCATAAATTTCTTTAGAACTAGTAACCTTTTTGTTCCATAAACATTCTTCTTTATGAGAAAATAAAAAATTACTAGGACAACAATCTAAAAAAACATTGGGAGTAGAAGAAATTTTTTTCAAAAACTCTTCCTTTAAGCTAGCAGCATGTGCTATAATAATAGCATTTTCAGGATGATTTTCTGCAAAAGCAATAGCGTTAGCAGGAGATTCTAATTTCCGTATGCCAGTATGAATTAAAAATGGTAGTTTGGTATGAACATGGATATCACTTACTTTGCGTTGATCTGTCCATGGATGTAGTTTATACCCGACAAACTCTCCTGTATAATATTGCTCAAAAAAATCAATTTCACGTTGTATGCTAGTATTTGCAAGCGAAAGATAAAGAATTGGTTTTATAAAAGAACGTATAGGCTTGGTTTGCTCTATAAGGGCAATATTAAAGGAACGGAGAGGATCTACTTGGCTAATGTCCCAAATCAAATTTCCGCAAGTCTTACAAAAAATACCGTCTTCTCTTACTTGCATGCGATGTTTAGCTCTGTAAGGACAAGAAGAAGGACAATCCTGTAAATTATGATTTGGATGACAAGACACCATAGGACAGTTAAATGAGCAATCCTTAGGACATTGCAAAAGTGAAAGCTTAGGGTTAAGACAAACTAAACATATGGTTATAGCATTTGTTTGCTGATCCCTTAAAAGTTGCCGAAGTTGAAAATGAGGGTAAAAGTAAAAATGATTGTCAGTTGCCATATGAATGTGGGTGTTAATAATCATACAAAATACCTCCTTGAAAATAATTATTTTCAGCTAAAAATACAGATACTGGGAAAATTTTAACACAATAAAAAAAGAAAGTAAACAAAATAGGAATAAATTGGAAATAAAAACATATAATAAATAGAAAGAAAACAAAAGAAGGGAAGAAAGCAATATGATTAGAAAAGCAGAGAATAAAGATTGTAGAGTAATTGCAACAATAGCAATAGAAGAATGGAGAAATACTTATAAAAATATCATAGATAAAACGTATTTACAAAGTCTAAATATAGAAGAAAAAACAAAAAAATATGAAAAAGAAATAGAAAAGAATATGGATTATTTAGTTTGCGAGGAGAACGGAAACATTTTAGGCTATATAAAATATGGAGCAATACGTGAAGAAGTTCCACCTTTTGATAGTGAAATATATGCAATTTATGTAAGAAAAGCGATGCAAAATCAAGAAATAGGTACTAAGTTGTTAGAAGCAGCAAAGGAACATTTGAGAAAACAAGGATATAAAAGGATGATTACTTGGTGCTTAGAAAAAAATGAAATAGGAAAAAGATTTTATGAGGCAAAAAGAGGAAAAAAAATTACACAGAGAAGTATTCCTATTGGAAATGTAAACTACATAGAAGTGGCATATGGATATGAATTGTAAAGGAGGTGCTTAGTACTATGGGCGAAAACTGGCAAATGGATGTACAAGAATTTGAAGAGGCTGGATGTGCAGTAAATTCAGATTAAGTAGAGAGCATAATAAAAAAGATTATATGAAAAAAGTCATATAGTCTTTTTTTGTGCATATAATATAGTAAGAAAGAGGAGGACAAACTATGAGTTATTTTTGTAATCCTAGGATGACTTATCTAAAGAAAGAAAATTTTTATGCAATTTATGTACAATACAATTTATATTTTTTACAAGGGAGAGCAGCACAGCTTTTTACAAAAGTACTAGAACAAGAAAAAAATATACCACAGTCTTATCTTACTTTTTTAGAAGAAAAACATATTTTGCAAAAAATGGCTTAATGATAAGAGAAATACCTGGGGGGAAGGAAAAAAATGGAAAGTGTAGCTAGAAGAATGGAAGAAGTTTTTTCCAAAACGGAATTACACCAGTTAATGTGGAAAAAACCAAATTTTGCACAAATAGAATTAACGAGAAATTGTAACCAATCTTGTATATTTTGTTTTGCAAATTGTATGGCAGGAGTAAAAGAAAAAGATAATAGTTTAGAAAAATGGAAACAAACAGTAGAAAAATTAGAAAAATTAGGAGTATCTAAAATTCATTATACAGGAGGAGAAAATTTTTTATATCCTTATTTTACAGAAATTTTGCAATATACAAAAGAAAAAGGGTTCTATGTGCAAGTGAATACCAATGGGACTATTGCTATAGATAAAACTATTCCTTTTGTGGATGAATATGTATTTTCTGTACATGGATTAGGAAAAGTTCATGATACGATTGTAAAGAAAGAAAATGCTTTTGACTTAGTAGAAAAAAATATTCAAAAAGCAGCAGAAGCTAAAAAAATAATACATATCAATATGGTACTGATAAAGAGTAATTTTGAGAATTTTGAAAAAGTATACAAGTATTTTGCAAATCGTTATCCTATTAAAAGTTTTTCACCTACTTTTGCAGCAATTTCTAATAATGGTACTCATTTTGAAGAAGAGAGAATTCCTATCAATCGAAAAAATATAGAAAAATATTTTCAAGGATTGAAAAAAATAGGAAAAGAAAATTTAACATTAAAACATGGATTGTATGCTCTATTTGAATATGAACCTTCTTTAATAGAAAGAAAGTATCCTATAGAATTACCAATTTGTGCGGCAGGAAAAGACAAATTAATTATTAAGTATGATGGAAGTGTGTATCCTTGTAATTTCTTTTTAAATGAGGATTACTACTGTGGAAATATTTTTAGGGAAAATGAACAAGAAATTTGGCAAAATGGTAAAGGATTTCAACCATTTCGTAAGATGATTTTAGAAGAAAAAATACCAGATAAGTGCAAAGCTTGTCAAAATAAAAGATGTTTTTCAGGCTGTAGAGTATGGACAAAAAGTTATATAGAAGGAGGGAAAAAGATTGATTATGAAAGAGATATTCGATGTGAAGTTGCACATGCATTTATTGGAAATGGAAATAACAAATCGTTGTAATTTAAATTGTAAGCATTGTTATAATCGTGGAGAAACAAAAGAAGATATGCCCTTTTCTGAAATGATAGATTTATTTCATTTTGCCAAAAAATATGAAGTGGGAAAATTAGTTATTTCTGGTGGAGAAGCATGTATGCATGAAAATTTACCTGACTTTTTAACTTATATCCAAAATGATAAAGAAAGAACAAAGGAAAAAACACCTAAAATCGTAATACAATCGAATGGCAAAATAAGAGAATATCTTTCCACATTAGATTTAAGGTGTGTGGATTTAGTACATTTAAGCTTTGATATTGATAAAAATGGTGTTAGAAAGATTGATGAAAATGGAACTGTTTTGCTT
>CALXAQ010000096.1 GCA_944386335.1 uncultured Clostridia bacterium
TAATGTTATTTTGGCTACTGGTATGACAAGAAATACGTTAAAAGCAAAAGGAATAAAAGAATTAGAAGGAAAAGGCGTTAGTTATTGTGCTACTTGTGATGCATTTTTCTATCGTGGAAAAGAGGTGGCAGTCATAGGTAATGGAGATTATGCATTACATGAATTAGAAGCATTAAAGCCAGTAGCAAAATCTGTAACACTGCTAACAAATGGAGAAGAATTGAAAGAAAATAGAAGCATAGAAGTTCCTATCAATGAAAAGAAAATTAGAGAAGTAAGAGGTATGGAAAAAGTAGAAGGAGTTACTTTTGAAGATGAAACAACACAAGATTTAGATGGAGTTTTTATTGCTTTGGGAACAGCTTCTAGTAGCGATTTAGCAAGAAAGATAGGTGCAAGGATCAGTGAAAGAAACGAAATTATTGTAAAAGAAAATATGGAAACAACTGTACCTCGGATTATTTGCCTGTGGAGATTGTACAGGAGGAATTTTACAAATTTCCAAAGCAGTATATGAAGGCACTAAGGCTGGTTTATCTGTAATAGATAGAGTAAGAAAACCAAAAAGTTAGAAAGATAATTCTATCAAAAAAAGTGTAAAACGAGAGATAACAAGGAGAAAAGAAATGGCTTATTTCATTACTTTTTTAGAGGGAATCATTAGTTTTATTTCCCCCTGTGTATTACCAATGCTACCCATTTATATTTCCTATTTTATAGGACAGGAAGAGCAAAACACAAAAGGAAAAGCATTCAAAAATAGTTTGGGATTTGTATTAGGATTTACCATTGTTTTTGTAATATTAGGAGTGTTTGCAGGTAGCTTAGGCATCTTTTTAAAAGAATATAAAAGCATTGTCAATATCGTATTTGGCATTATCATTATTTTATTTGGGCTTAGCTTTATGCAAATGATAAAACTACCCAATATTGGAAAAAAAGATTGGAAAATAGAGCCACAAAATCTACACTTCATGCAAGCTATTTTATTTGGAATTATTTTTGCTGTGAGCTGGACTCCTTGCGTAGGTGCTTTTCTAGGAAGTGCATTGCTTATGGCTGCTACAGCAGAGCATGTATGGGAAGGAATTGGTCTACTTATTTGTTTTTCTTTAGGGTTAGGAATTCCCTTTATCATTAGTAGTTTACTAATAGAAAAACTAAAGAATACATTCCAATGGATAAAACAGCATTATAACTGGATAGAAAAGATAGCAGGAGTATTTTTAGTGATAATAGGAATACTAATGATGACAGGCTATTTAGACGCATTTTTGAAGTTTTTAGCATAGAAAAAATAAATATACATGGAGGAAAAAATAAATGAAAAAAATGAAGTGGGTTCTTGCTATTATAGGATTTATTGTGTTATTATTAATTTGCAGTATCCTATATCAAAATTTGAGGGAAGACTACACTAATCAGCAAGCAAAGAAGACAAATGTAGAAGAAAATATACAAGAAGGAAACACCAATAAAAAACAAGCAAAAAATTTTACGATATATGATGAACAGGGAAATGCTTTGCATTTGTCAGATTTTGCAGGAAAAGGAATTGTCATAAATGTATGGACAACATGGTGTGGCTATTGCAAGGAGGAAATGCCATATTTTGATAAATTATATCAAGAGAATAAAGATAATGTACACTTTTTAATGGTTAATGTATTAGATGGAGGAACCGAAAGTGTAGAAAATGGCATAGATTATCGTAATGGGCAAGGATACAGTTTTCCTATCTATTTTGATAAAGAATTCAATTTAATTTATAGCTATCAATTAACAGGATATCCGAATACCATATTTATTGATAAAGATGGGAATTTAGAAGATATTCATTATGGATTGATAACAGAAGAACAATTAAAGGAAGGCATAGAAAAAATAAAATAAGTATATAATGATAAAAATGAGGGAGGATAAAAAATGGAAGTATTACATTTAACAGAGGAAAATTTTGAAAAAGAGGTATTGCAGTCAGAAGTGCCAGTATTAGTAGATTTTTGGGCAACATGGTGTGGACCTTGTAAAATGATGGCTCCAGTAGTAGATGAAATAGCAAAAGAAGTAGGAGAAAAGGTAAAAGTAGGAAAGGTAGACATTGACCAAAATACAAGTTTGGCTACTAAATATGGCGTAATGAGCATTCCAACATTTATTGTATTTAAACAAGGAAAAGCAATTCGCTCTAGCATAGGAGTACAATCTAAAGAAGATATTATGTCAATGCTTTCTTAAAAAATTGAAAAAATATATTGACACAATCTATAATATGTGTTATTATAATTGATGTCAATCAAATATGCGGATGTGGCGAAACTGGCAGACGCGCTAGACTTAGGATCTAGTCCGAAAGGGTGGGGGTTCAAGTCCTCTCATCCGCACCAATGACGTTTCTGTTCGAACTAATAGAACAGAATTGATACAAAATCAATCAGAAAATAAAATCTGGTTGATTTTTTTGTTGCCTAAAACAATATTAAAATCATCCAAATGAAAGGATGGTGTAGGAAAATGAAAATAATTAAGCAAGAACTAGAATTTGAGGAATGTCTAAAACAGAGAATTGAATTTATATGTGAATTTTCTAAAGTTTCTCCTACTTTTATCAATGGCAGCATAAGAAAATTAGAAAAAACTAATCTTACATATATTGAGCCACATAGAGTTATTATTAAAAATATTACTTTTTTAGTTTTTAATTATTCAAATGATGTGTATATCTCAAATTTGACTAAAAAGATTAAATTA
>CALXAQ010000097.1 GCA_944386335.1 uncultured Clostridia bacterium
AAAGTTACAAGAAAAAGGAATTCATGCTTACTTTTTTGCTACAATTCATAAAAACAATCAAGAACATATAGAAGAAATGATACAAGTTGCAAATCAAAATGAAATACCAATCGCCTTTAATTTGTGTTCCGAGACAGGAAAAAACGAGGATATTCTTTTAAGCAAGGAAGAAAGAATAAAAGTATATCAAAAATTATTAACTTATGAAAAACAAGGGAAAATACGACCTGTAAGGCATCCACATTTAGCAGTTCTTCGTTATAAGACAACAGAGTTAAAAAAGGATAAAAAAATACATGGAGGGTGTACAGCAGGAATTGGTTCTTGTAGCGTTCTGCCAAATGGAGATGTTATTCCTTGTCCATTTTTAAGAACAAAAGCAGGAAATATTAGAGAAAGAAGAGAAAAAAGTTTAGAAGAAAATTTAATAGATATTTGGTTACATGCACCCGTTTTTCATACATTAAGAAAAAGGGAAGAATATGCTATTTGCAAAGACTGTAGTTATTTAAACTATTGTGGTGGTTGTAGAAGTAGTGCTATGCTTTCTTCAGGCAAAATTAATGGATTTGATACAGCTTGTTTAAGAAAGATTAGTTAAACTATATAGTATATTTTTATATGATAGGAATTTCAGAAAAAATTCCTATCATATAAAAAAAGAGCTTCATACATAAGCTCTTTTTTAATGACTATTTATTTTGTTTCTTCAGAAGAACTAATTTTTTCTTCTTTTTTATTACTTTCTTTAGTATAAACTATATTTACTAAAGTAGTACCAAGACCAAATAGAACAAATAATATAGATAAAATCCATCCAACATAAGGAATAAGTCCTAGAGCCCAAAGTACAAGACTAGCTAATAAACTAAACAAAATGATAGCAATATTGTTTGTTTTCTTAAAGATTTTTGTAAGCAATCCTGCTATAAATAAACTTGTAATGGAAGTAGCAATCATGCATAAGAATACGAAAGCTACAGTCATAGAACTAAATACAGAAATACCTACAACACTTAATATTAGTAAGAAACTTACTAATATAGCTATCATTGGAACAGCTATACCAATACCAAGAGAAACAAAAGATTTTGCAACTCCCATATTGGTTACTCTCTTTACAAATTTTGGAGCAAGCCAAATTAATAAAAGAATTACTACAAAAGTAGTTAATAAAATAGTTAGTGCATTGGTAACATAAGAAACTGGACTAACAGCTTTAGTAGTTGATTCTTCATGTGTTACTTCTCCTGAAATCATACCTTCTTGTACAGAAAGTTCTTTTGGAGATGTATAAGTTAAATTACCAAAAATGTAAGTAGAAGAAGTATCTTCTCCGAAGGTGATATCATTGGCTGTAATAATAGCATTTCTTCTTACTCTACCTTCTATAGCAACATGATTAGCAGAAACTTTTAAATCTCTATATATAAAACCATTATTTTCTAATGTAAAGTTGCTACAAAGAGCATAAACATCATAAATAACACCTTGAAGAGAAATTTCATTTGCACATGCAAATATGCTGCTATATACATATCCTTCATTTACAGTTAATTTGTTGGCAAAAACAAATAAATCTCCACCAATTTCAGTACCATTTTCAATAGTAACTTCATTTGCGAAAATAAAAGCATTTCCATCTACTACATTGGAAACAGAAACTTTATCACCTGTTAGATATAAGTCTGAATTTATCCAAGTAGAAGATGTATCTGTTGTAGTATCTGTAGATGTATCAGATGTTGTATTAGTATTCTCTATAGTATTTACAGCAGAATTGTCCTCAACAGAGGTAGTAGGTTCCGTAGTTGCAATGCAAATTGTAGACAATAATAAAATACAAGTAACTAATACAATAAAAATTTTTGACATGTTTTTTGTCATGAAAAAACCTCCTTTGAATATTTTATATTTGCATTCAATATAATCCTTTCTAAGAATTTTGTCAAGAAAAAAGGCAACTATTTTTTAGTTGCCATAGGAAGAGATAAGTAATAAGCACAATTACAATTAGGTGTAATTTTCTGTACAGAAATATTTGCTAGAGTGCATTTTCCATCCTTCTGATAAATACAATCAGAAGAACAATTAATTGTTGTCAAGCTTATCACCTCTGCTACTATTATGTAAATAAATTTTGAAAATATACAAAATTCATATTGCTATTTGTATGTTTTTATGTAAAAGACAACAAAGTTATAAATGTCCGCTTTTGTTACTTTGGCAATAAGAAGCAATTGGACAGTTTTCACATTTAGGAGAACGAGCAGTACAAATATTTCTACCATGCCAAATAAATAAATGATTTACATCTTTATAATAACATGGAGGTATTACTTTTAATAAATCTTTTTCTATTTTTTCAGGGACAGCTTCATCGGAAAGTCCTAAGCGATTTGCAATACGCATGCAATGAGTATCTACAGCGATTCCTTGTGGATTAGAAAAAGCTTCTAACATAACTACATTAGCAGTTTTTCTACCAACTCCAGGAAGACTCATTAAATCTTTCATATTTTGGGGTACTTGTCCATCAAACTTTTCTAAAAGAATACAAGAAGTTTCTTGAATGTGAGTAGCTTTCGTCTTGTAAAATCCACAAGGATGAATCAAATCTTCTAAAACTTTAATATCCATAGTGGCAAAATCTTGGGGAGTATTATATTTTGCGAAAATGGAAGGAGTGGTTAAATTAACACGTTCGTCTGTACATTGAGCAGAAAGCATAACGGCAACTAATAAAGTAAAAGGTGAGGAGAAATTTAAACTACATTTAGCATCTGGATAATTTTTTTTTAATATTTTTATAATTTTAATGACATTGTTTGATTCCATAAAAGCCTCCTTCTTTTCTTATTAAATCATAAAGATTAAGAAAAAGCAAGAAAATAACATATATCGATAGAAGCTTTGTATTGCACATATTACATTAGAATATATACAGTTGATAAGAGAGAAAGAACAAGGTGTATGGATAGCAAAGTCAGAAAAGAGGCAACAAATAATACCACAAGAAGATAAAATGAGTTTTTGAAACAAATAATCGAACAATGTTCACAAAAGGAAATAGCAATACAAGAGACGAAAAAACAAATAGATGAATATTGTTTATAATCCTATAGAAAAAGTCACAAAATTCAGAAAAAGCAATATAATATCATAAGGAGGTAATAGATTATGTTGTGTGCACTAAAAAAGACAATAGGAGTATGTTTAATAGGAATAGGCTTAGGTGTATTACTAGTTTTATTACTTCCAGTAACAGGATGGTTATTTTTAATAGGAATAGCTATATTAGTTATGGGGTTAATCTGGCTATTTTGTTAAAAAATAAAAGGAGAGTGGAAAGGATGACAATAGTAGTAAAAAAAGTTCCTAAATTTTTAAGAGGATTTGTAAAATTCATCTTTGGAATTAAGGAAAAGTAAGAAGGATACATAAGAAAATTTAAAATGAAAAAGCATCGGCTAGAGAAGTAAAGCTTACTCTAGCCGATGTTTCCTATTTCTTAAGAAATATTTAGTATTTTATAAAATTATGATGCATCACATAACTTATATTCTTTACAAAAATTAAGCTCTTGTAACTTTTCCAGAGCGTAAACATTTAGCACAAACGTGCATTTTTTTTGGTTGTCCATCTACCATTACTTTTACATTTCTTACATTTGGTTTAAAAGTTCTGGTGGCTCTTCTACTAACGTGAGAACGCTCAATACTAATTTGATTTCCATGAGATAGTGTTTTGTTGCAAATTTCACATTTTGCCATTTTTAGCACCTCCTATAAGTTTTAATAAAATTGACTATTTATTATATTAACATATAATAGTAAAAATTTCAAGTGATTTTCGAAAATTCTAGAAAAACAAAACAAAAATTCGTAAAAACACTTGAAAAAAATAAAAAATATGATACAATAGCAGAATAAAAAAGGAGAAATTATTATGTATGCATATAT
>CALXAQ010000098.1 GCA_944386335.1 uncultured Clostridia bacterium
TAGTTTTTCTATTTTTCTCACCTCCTTTTAAGTAAAATTATTTATTTTTATTAAAATATTGAATTTTTTTGTCTTTTTTTATATTATATTATACAAATATATTTTTTTGAGGAGTATTTATGAAAACATTATTTAAAAAATATGGAATATCCTTTAGTTGTATTTTTATTATATTATTTTCTATTTTACCTTACTTTGTACAAGCAGAATCTTCAGAAATTACTACCTACTCTCCCTCTTGCCTATTAATGGAGTCTTCTACTGGTAAAGTGATTTACGAAAAAAATGCATACACTCGTATGTATCCAGCTAGCACAACAAAAATTATGACTGCTATTTTAGTATTAGAAAATGGTAATTTAACAGATGTTGTTACTGTTAGTGAAAATGCTGTTTTATCTATTCCTGATGGCTATTCTACTGCCAAATTACAGATAGGAGAACAGCTAACTGTTGACCAACTATTACATGCTTTGTTAATTCCTTCTGCCAATGATGCAGCAGTTGCTCTTGCAGAATATATTGCGGGCTCTGTGGATAGTTTCTCTGCTATGATGAATACTAAAGCTAGCGAAATAGGATGTAAAGATACTCATTTTATAAATCCAAATGGTGTTCACGATGAGAATCATTACTCTACTGCTTATGACTTAGCCTTAATGGGAAAATATGCTATGCAAAACCCTACTTTTCGCTCTATTGTTTCCACCACTCAGTTTTCCCTTCCTATTACTAATAAATATTTATCGTCAGATAGAGTTTTTCATAATACAAATGAATTATTAAGCACTTCTTTTCAATCTACTAAACAAAATTACTATTATCCTTCTTGTACAGGAATAAAAACAGGATATACAGATAGTGCTAAAAACTGCATTGTAGCTAGTGCTAAAAAAGATGATATAGAATTAATTGCCGTTGTTTTAGGAGGAGAAACTTTAGACAATGGACTATCTGGTAGATATTTAGATTGTCAAACTCTTTTTAATTATGGTTTTCAAAATTATTCTTTTCGTACTATTTTGGAAAAAAGTGAACTTGTACAACAATTAGAAATAAAAAATGCAACAAAAGAAACAAAAAACTTAAATGTTATTGCAGAAAATGATATTTCTGCATTTATGAAAAATGATCAATCCCTAGAAACTTTAGCACCAACTATATCTTTTTCTGTAACTTCTGCTCCTATAAGCAAGTCTAGTGTAGTAGGTACTATTTCTTATACAGTAGATGGAGAAACTTTTTCCACTAATTTATTAGCTGCTTCTGATGTAACCATCTCTAAAACAATGGAAAATACTTTAAAAATAGTTACAGCTATTTTTATACTTATTCTTGTATTTTTCATTATCTTACCTAAAAAAAATAACAAAAGTAGACATTCATAATTTTGTTACTATTAATAACATTGTAAAATTTATATCTTTATTCATCTATAAAAAATTGTTTGCAATTTTTCTGTAGAATGTACTTTTTTGTAATAAAAATTCTCTATACAGAAAGGGAGACTATTTTTTAGTCCCCCTTTTATTTATAATCTTTTCCAATAATCACTGTAAAGTCTACACTTGAATTATTTTCTCCCTTTTCCATAGTGCCTACACCTAGTTTTGCTTTAAGTTTTTTCTCTATACTTTCTGCTTGATTTGTCCTATTAATAATAGATGTCTTTGACATTGTAGTAGAAGATTTTCCTGTTTTTTTAATTTGGAATCCTGCTTCTTGCAATTGTTTAGCTGCTCTTGCCAAATTATTTGTTACTCCACTGCCATTCAATAGTTCTATTGTAATAGTATTCGTTATTTCTTTGGATATAGTACCATCATTAATAACATTAGCAAGTTCTTCTTCTGGTATTACTTCTTCATCTGAGAATAAATCTTCTATCATAATTTCCGTTTCTTCTTCATCTGCTGTGTAAATCCATATGCCATTACATTTTTCTGGTACCCCTGGCAAAGTTCCTGTTTTTAAGTTTTCTGCATTAAAGTTTACCGCATATGGCACATAATCTTTAAGCACGTTGAAATCTAAATTAGTTTTTATATTTTTAGAAGCAATATCTATTAATTCTGTAATTTTAAAGATATTTTCTACTCTTAATAGCTGTTTCATGGTTTCCTGGATGAATTCTCTTTGGGTTCTCATTCTTCCTATATCATTGTCTCCATATTCTTGTGGATAAGTTGTTCCATCATTATTATGCCTAAATCTTAGTAGTTGTTCTGCTTTTTCACCATCTATTACTTGTTCTCCCGCTTTTAAATGAATATGTAAATCTTGCGTAGGATCATCATAATCCATATCAATCGGTACGTTAAAAGTAACTCCTCCTATAGCGTCCACTACTTCTATTACTGCATCTGTATCTATTAAAAAGTAATATTGTAAATCTAATCCTGTTAAATTGCTAACACATTCTATTGTTTCTGGTATATTTGTTCCGTTACGATATACTGCATTCATTTTATAACTCGCCAGATAATTTTGGGTAGCCGTATCTTTATCTTTTTTTCCTACATAAGTATCTCTTGGTATAGATAATAAAGCTGCTTCTTGTGTTTTAGGATTATAAGAAGCTATCATTATGGAATCCGTTAATTTATATCCATCTCCTACACCACTTTCTCCAAGTATCAATATATTAATTCTATCTAAATCTTTTAATGTATTTTCATCATGCCCTACTGCTGTTGCTAAAAATCCAGATAGCCCTCCTCCATTTTTATATACACGATATCCAAAATAACAACCATATGCTATTATTCCAATCAACAAAATAAGAAGTATCCATTTTATTGCTTTTCTTACTTTGCTTTTCTTCTTTTGCTCTTTTTTTTGTTGTTTACACTCCTTCTTACTTTTATCTTTTATATCTTTCTTTCGTTCCCCCACAATTGGTACCTCTATTTCTATTTCATCGAATTTCTCTTCCTTATTTTTCTTTTCTTTCAAAGTATTTCACTCCTATGCTTTTCCCCTTTGCATGAGTATAGCAAACTTTAGAGCAAAAGGCAACATTTTGGCTAAATTTTCTTACGTTTTACTCTACTTTTATAAATCTCTAATTGTTTACTTTAAAATAACCACTTTAGCAACAAATTATTTTCGTAAAAGAAATTAGCTATAGCTGCTTTTTGAATATCTTGTATTAATATAGCATTTTGCATCATAGGACTTATTAAAGAGATTATCGCCATGATTACCCATAAAATAATAAAACCTTGCAATATACCATATATTAAACCTCCTATTTCATTTACTTGTTTAATTATTGGTATATTCGTTACAAATTTTGTTACTATTTTTAAAACAATTAAAACTATTTTTGCAAAAATAAATACAATAATTGCCACTCCTGCTTGTATAATTGTCATACTAATTTGGTGGGATGCTGCTATGACTGCTGTATCCTTTGCTTCAGTAGCTATATCCTGTATTGTATTATTGATATAGTTTAACATATCTTTTGATAAGTTCGTATCTTCTTGTGTAATATTTCCTTCTTCATTTACTTTGCCAGAAAGTGTTTCTACAATAGCACTTTCTAAATTTTCATCTATTTGTGTATTCTGTATTACCCAATTTGATACTGGCTTATATAGTACAATGGCTATGATAATAGCTATTACAAAGGATAAAATATTCAAAATAGAATTTGCTAGTCCTCTTTTATATCCTAGAAATATACATAGTAATAGAATGGATACTATTACTACATCTATAATAATCGACATAAAGATACCTCCTTAATAACTTACAATTTCTATTTTATCTCGATAAACAATCCCCGCAAACGCATCTGTTACAATTATTTTCTTTATTTCTTGACTAGAATTATATTTTTTCTTAAGCCATCCATTTATTCCGATAAAATGTACTTCCGAACCTAAATTTAATGCAATTACTTGGTCATATGTAACAATCTCTCTAATTGCTCCTTGTAGTACGTAGGTACTTACATTCTTATTCTCCGTATTTATAATTTCTATTGTGCTTTCTGTATGTAATAAAGAGGATTTTTCTATTACTCTCATTACTTCATTATTTAGCTGAATATCTGCAAATGTAATCTTTTTTCCTTCTTCTTCTAAATAGCAAATTGCTTCTAGTTTTCCATCTTTCCATAAATCTATTTCATTATCAAAAAAACATACTAATTTATTTTGTTCTTGATAGTGAATAGCAATGGGTAATCGATTTGTTTGCATCTCTGAAGTATATATAATAGATTCTGAAGGCTCGGTAGCTGTTTTTTCTACAGATATGGTTTTAATACTAGATTGTACTATTGTAGCATCAGAACTGACTTCTACAAAACTAACATAACGATTATCTATGGATATATCCACATCCATCACAGTAGAATTAGATAAATAAGTTTTAAATAGTTCTTTTCCTTCTGCGTTAAATATTTGTATAACAGATTTATATGTTGTTCCTGTTAAGACTACTGCTACATAACCATTTTTATTTACAGATACTCTTGCAATATTACCTTCTAACTCTTTTTCCCATACTTTTTTGTTTCCATCTAATAGATATATTTTTTTTGCATTTTTTTCTCCTATTAAGAAAAATCTTCCTTTATGATCTACTATTGGTGTTGTAATTGGTATATTTTCTGAATATTCTTCCTTTCCTGATACATTATAGGCTGTTAATATATTATTTTTCAGAACCACAATATATTTGTCATATGCATAAATGTTATTACTATCTATATTATCTATGGCAATAGATGGCAAATTATTTTCTGTTACATTTTTCATTAAAATGTATTTATCCCAAAAATTTCTAAAATCTTTATTTACACAATACACAATAGTAATAATTATAATTGCCATTAAGATTATAGAAATTATACTTGCTATTACTATTTTTTTCCTACTAATTTTTCTTACTTTATTTTCCTCTTCTTCTATACCTATTATCTTCATTGGTTTCTCCTAACTTTTATTTACTTCTTTTATATCAGTTTTTCACTTTTTTTTCAAGAGGTGTGGTTAAAAAGGTAAATCTTAATATCATTATCATTTGCAGAATTCCTAATACTCCAAAAATAGGATACAATATTTCTACCAATTTTGAAAATCCTATAGGGGATATAAGTACAGCAGTTATTGTTATTGCCCATAACCATTTTTGATAATTTTTTTTAGTTTTTGCTACATTTTCTAAAAAGCTATACCCTGATGTGATAGCAGAAGTAAAGATTGAAATTAAAATAACTATTCCATATAAATATGGATAAATTTTTCCGAAATTCTGACACTATTTGAATAAGTGGCAATTCTAATTCTTGTGCATAAAATATGCCTTTTAATAACAAAGAAAAGATAATTAAAGCTAATAGAAAAAGAAAAATTCCGCTTCCTACTGCTATTTTTTTTATTTGTTTTTTTTCTATTTTTATTTCTTGTAGACTAATTAACAAGGGTATTAATAAAATACTATTATAACTAGCATATAATATGCTACTAAACATAGCATTAGAAGAAATTACTTCTTGTATCTCTTGCACAAATGTTATTTTACTTCCTAAATAAAAAATAAGAATTAATAAAATAGGAACTAACATTCCATTGATTTTCATTACACCCTTTACATTATTCTGAAAAATAATATAACAAGCTATCATAAATAGACCTGATGAAATAATAACTGGAATTTGATACACTTGTTGTAAATATGCACTAAAGCCTGCTACCATAATATAAAAAGAAATAAGCAAAAAACTATTTACAACTATATTCATTAATTGATTCATTTTAGGATATTTGGGATTAATCATCTGTAAAAATTGATGATAATTTTGAATATGATATTTTTTTACACTATACAGTACAAAATAAATTATTCCGCCTATTAGTAGACTCATAACAGCTATTCCTATTTTACCATATATACCATATCTGCCAAAAAACAGATAAATTTCTTTACCAGACGCAAAACCAGCTCCTATAATACTTCCTATAATAACCATTATTATTTTCATTACTTTTTTCATAATAAAACCTCTCACTTATTTATATGAGAGGTTTCATTTTTTATTCTCTTGTTATTTCTTCCTTCTTCTTACTTGCCATATTACAATTCCTATAATGATGATAAGTACTGGCACTCCAAAGATAATTCCTCTAATGATATTATCTTGTTGCTGTGTGGCTGTATAAGTAACATAGCCTGTATCTTTTCTAATACGAATCGTATCCCCTCTATCTGTTAAATACGCAATACTATTCAAAACAATATCCTTATTATTTGCTAATTGAATTGGATAAATATTATAGTTTTGCACAGTTAATGTTTCATTTGTAGCAAATAAGTTGTTAGCAAATACAATTAGTTTAGAAGTTTTATTTTCTCCCACTTCCTTTTCTGCCTCTAGTGCAATAGTTACTACTCCTTCTTGGTCACTATTTGTTTTATTCATAGTAGAAACACTAAAATCTTCTCTATAAAAAGATGTTTCTGTAGATTGCATAATAGGGGTAATATCTACTTTTAGTTCTTCTAATTTTTCTGTATCAGAAAGTATTATTTTCCCTGAACTTGGAAGAACTACTCCTGTTCCATCGTAAACATCTTCTGTAATTTTGTGTGAAATGACAGTTGGAATAATAAACGCTGGACTATTTACTAACATTTTGCTTGTATCTGTCTCTAACAAAACTCCTTTTCCAAAAGATATTCCATATAAATCTAATACTTTTTGTACATTTGGTAAACTCACATCATTTACCATAACATCATTCATCCACAAAATATTTCCACCATTTTGTATATACTTTATAATAGCATCTACTTCTATTTCTTGAAAGTCAGAAAGTGGTGAAGCTATTACTAAAGTATCACAATCCTCTGGGAATTCTGTTGTTAATAAATTAAGTGTCTCTATATCATTTACATCATTTTGAATATAGGCTGCCAATGTATATAATTCTGAATCAATACTATATTCATTATGTCCTGTTAAAAAGTAGATTTTTGGTTTGTCTACAATAGTAGTATCTAAAATGGCATTTGTTAATTTTTGCTCTGTCATATCAATCGTTTCATAGGTAGTATAATCATATGTATATAATTCACTAGAAGATAATATTTTATATCTTTGCTCTGATTGTACTACTATTCCTATACTATTTTCATTAGATATTCCATAAGTTTGTGCTAGATCTGGTCTTTCTGTAATATTTACAACTTCTGCTTTAATATGGCTATTTACGTTATTATACTGTTTTGCTAAACTAAAAGCAGTACTATCTTCTGTGTAACCAAAAAAGTAAATAGTAACATCTTCTTCTACATTTTTAACTTGCTCTTTTGACTCGTCTGACAAAGTATATCTCTTTTCTTGTGTAAAATCAAATGGGTCTATATTTAAACTTTGTACCCATATATTAATTCCAAAATAAATAGCAAGAAGAATAGCAATTAAAGCAATGGTTAACATGGTTTTTCTTAACCATTTTTTCTTAATAACTTCTATTATTTTTTTCAATTTTTTTCTCTCCTTTCTATTTCACACTCTTTTTTCTTTGTAATATTAATATAGTAAGTACTGTAAATAACACTATACTAGATAAAAACAATACAATACCACTCAAAGTAACTGACCCATTTGGAAATGTATTACTAAATACATTTATAAAGGAAAAACCTAAGGTAGCATCTAAGAAATTAGGCATAAACCATGTTACAATAAAAAATGCTATAGTAATAACTCCTGCAATAATTTGATTTTCTGTTAAACTAGAAGCAAACATGCCAAAAGAAATATAAGTCATAGCAAGTAAAAAGTAGCCTAACAAGGTAATTAGTGCCGTTGTAATATGTGGGGTTCCAAAGCAGGTAAGAATAATATAATAGATAGAAGTAAATGCTTCTGTAATAAGTATTATCATAGTAGCACCTAATAGTTTTCCACATACAATAGAGGTGATACTTCTAGGAGAAGTAAATAAAATTTGTTCTGTCCCAGTTTTTCTTTCCTCAGCAAACATTCTCATAGTTAAAATAGGTACAATAAAGGTAAGCACCGTAGCTGCAGAATAAAACATATATTCAAAATTTGTACTTCCATATTGTACAACATCTAAATAAAAGAAAATACTACACATTAGTAAAAATATTCCTATAAAAATATAGCCTATTGGAGATAAAAAATAGGTTTTCAACTCTTTTTTTGCGATTGTCCACATAATTATATTTCTCCTCCTTCTTTTTTCATTTTCTTTTTATCTTTTTTCTTTTTATCCTTTTCTTTGCTACCTTTGTTTTCTTCTTTTGTATTAATTAAGCGAATAAATGCATCTTCTAATGTTGTTTCTGCTTTTTTCAATTCAAATATTGTAATATTTTGTTTTGGCAAGACTTCAAATAAACTTTTTCTTAAGTCTACATCTGAATCTGAAGTTACCATATATTGCTTAGTTCCATCTTCATTATCTTTTATCATTTTAATTTCTTTTACTTTTTCTAGTTGTTCTTTCATATTTTTCATATGTTCTTCTTTATCTTCTACTGTTAAAAGCAATACGTTCTCTTCTTTGGTTTTCTCTTCTAAGTGTTCTGGCGTGTCTATAGCAATTATTTTTCCTTCATTAATGATAATTACTTTTTCACATATTTGACTAACTTCTGGTAAAATATGTGTACTTAAAATAACGGTGTGATTCTTTCCCAATTCTTTAATTAAATTTCTAATTTCTATAATTTGTTTTGGATCTAAA
>CALXAQ010000099.1 GCA_944386335.1 uncultured Clostridia bacterium
AGGATATAGCTCATCCAATCAACGCTGAGACAAGAGAGAAAATTCAAAAAGCTATATTAGAAGCTTATGAAGCTCCAGAAACTGAGGAAACTTCAGAATCAGCAGAATAATATAAATAAAAAAAACTTCACCTTTGAGGTGAAGTTTTTTTGTCCTTAAAAATTAATAAAAAGTTTCATTGTCCTAATATAGGATAACGACTTTTCCTAGACTGAATTTCCTTGTCTAGGGTATTGTAAGAAAAGTCATAAGTAGAAGTTTGAATATCCATTTCTATAGAAGAACAAACATTTTCATATTCTACTAGGAAATAAGTGGAATTTTCATCAATATAAGCATTATATAAAATAAACTTTTTGGAAAGATACAAAAAGTATGAAATATTAAAAGTTAAAATTTCCACTTCAAAGTAATCCTTTTTAGGATGGAAAAATACGAGATCGTTGGTAAATAATCCTGATATTTTGCCATCATTTCCTATGAGAAGAAAACCTGTATTTATCCAATCTTCTGTCCGAAGTTCAGTTCTAATGACTTTTTTCATACAAAAATCCTCCCTTACACATTTTATAAATAAGAGTTTACCATAATTTAGAACAAAAAACAAGTTATATTTGCTAAGAATGTATTAATTAGTAACAGGATTCTCTGCATTATGAGATAATTCCCAAAGTGCTTTTGCATAGATGTTAGTAGATAATAATAGTTTGTCAATATCTACGAATTCATCAATTTGATGACACATATCTTTATCTCCGTGGAAAATTCATACCAAAGGAAATCATATTAGGGAAAGCTCTGCTATAGGTAGCTCCACCAATGGCTAAAGGAGAAAAGGAAGTACCACAAGTTTCATTAAAAATATAGCACAATTTACTAACCAGAGGATTTTTCTTATCTATAAATAAAGGTGGCATATCTTGTAAAACAGAGATATTTATTCCTTTGGAAATAAAAGTTTGTTTAAAAATTTCTAGCACTTTTGCGGAAGAATAAGTAACTGGAATTCTTAGATTGATACCAATGCAAAGAAAATGATTACTTATATAACATTGAGAAGTATTTAAAGTAAGAAAGCCAGATTCATCCTTGAAATCTATATTTAAACCCCTTCCTGTGTAGTCATCCCCAATGGAAGCACAAAAAGTGGAAAGTAAAGGTATACATACACGGTGTAAAAGTAACACATCATTGATAACACGAAGTAGTTTACTAATAGCATTTTGCCCTAAATCTGGATGTGCACTATGAGCAGAAATACCATAGGAAGTAATCTTAATGTGAGAGTTATCTAATTTGTAGATATCCATATCATAATCATAAGTATCAATTTGTTTTTTTAAAGCAGAAATTACAGAAGTAACATGGATGTTTTTTTGTAATTTTAAAATGCAAGAAGCTATTTTAGGAACTACATTAATGGCATTATTCTGGCATTCTAAACATTCTATTTCAATAGGCAAAGAAGTGGATATACCAAAAGGAAATTTTTTAGGTGAAATAAGGGTATTTAAATCTTGTTTTAATAAAAGAGAAAGAACACCTTTTTCAGCATATATACAAGGAAAATCAGCATCTGGGCTAAAACCTACTGTAGGAAATTCTTCGTGTTCTTTATAATAAGAAATGCATTTCCAATCTTTTTCCTCGTTAAGACCTACAATAAGACGAATACGTTTGGATAAAGTGGTGTTAGCTGTTTTACAATATTCCATTACGGATTTCATAGCATACAAGCTAGCTATCATAGGACCTTTATCATCTATAGCACCTCTACCATAAATACGATTTTTGTAAATTGTAGGAGTAAAAGGAGAGTATGTCCAGTCTTGCTCATTAGCAGGTACAACATCTAAATGTCCCACAATACCAACAATTTCTTCGCCTTCTCCAAATTCTACGTAGCCACAATAACCATCTACATTTTTAGTACGAAAACCAAGAGAATCTGCTAAATTTAAAAAATATTTTAAACAATCACTACAATGCTTTCCAAAAGGGAAATGTGTATTTTCACTTTCTTCTGAAATACTAGGATAGGTAATTAAATCACAAATGTTACTAATGATATTTTGTTTTTGAGAATAAATATAATCTTGAAACATTTCAGGACCTCCTTATCATACAATATGTTTGTTTTCTGATTTTATGTTTAAAAAATAGTAATGTCAATAAAAAATATTGACAAATTCCAAATCTTTCAGTAGGATTATGTAAAAGAAAAATAAGATGGAGAGAGAAATGGAAAGTATAGAACAATTATTAGAAAAGTATAGAAGATATGAGATGCCAGAATTAATACAATATCTAAAGCAACAAAAAAGAGAAGAAGAATTATATGAAAGTGTACAAAAAATTATAGAGAAGGCTAATGGCTACGATATGCTAGGTATTATTAGGGCAATAACGAATACAAGGAGAGGAAAGGAATTTTTTGAAAAACATATACAGGAATTTACTAAAGAACTAGCAGAAGATTCTGTGATAAGTTATATCCTTTTTTTAAAGGAAAATTTTAGTGAAGAAATTTTGCAAAAAGTAAGAAAAGATTTATTCGAAAAATGTCCAACAGGTAATATACCAGAATATATCAAACAAATGGGAATGTTAGAAGAAGAAAAAGAATATGTCATAGAGAAATGTGCCGAAGATAAAGTAGCAAATTTATTGGAAGAATTATATGCAGTAAAAGAAGAAGAATATGTAAAAGAGCATAGTAGAGAAATAGTAGATAGGTGTAATCCTTTCTATATTATAGAATTAAGTGAGAGTTGGCAAGAGTTAGATGAACAATTATTTATACAAATGTATCCAGAATTATTAAGAAAATGTTTAGGCAGAAAATTACCAGAGTTTGTGGCAAATACAAAAAATTTAGAATTAATAGTAGCATATAAGGAAGATATTTTGAAAAACATGCCAGAAGAATATGTCCCTGCTTATTACAAGGTACTTGTAGAAAAAAATATCCCTGTTTCTGAACAGGAACTAATGGGAATAGTAGAGAAAACACATGAGGATAGTATTCCTACTATAGTAGAAGAGATACAAGAAAAACAGAGTAGTTGGATACAAGATCATATTGCTAACATTATACAAAAATGTGGAAGAGATAGTGTAGCCTATTTAATAGATACTCTTAAAAAAAATGAGCAAGGTGATAAAATGATAGAAGAAAATTTTGATGCTTTGCTACAAAGAGCTAGTACAGATACAGTATTAGATTGTTTAGAAAGAGTAAAAGACAATCCAGAAATACAAGGCACATTTTATAATAGAGATTATGACTTTTTACTTTATTTAATAAAAATTATACCTAAAACAGAAGTAAACAAAGAATTTTTTGGCACTTTATTACAGAATGATAAAGCAACTATCATAAAAGACTGTTTTCAGCAATTTGCAGATAAACCATTAACAGAAAAAGATTATGTGAATTTTATTCAATTTATTAATAATGGAAAGAATAGTTATGTATTTCGCTTAAAAGACTATGCTATCAAAATAGGAAAACAAAGAAAAACTTATGAAATTCCTTATGATGAAAACATTAGACAACCATTATTTAGAATGCAGGATTGGGACAAAGAAGAAAAAAATGTTATTTTAACAGTAGAAGTACAAAGGTTTACAATTAATAGAAAAGTCCCAACAAAAGAAGAAAGACAAGCATTAGTAAAAAAATTGAAAGATAGGCATATTATAGCAAAAGATTTAGAAAACCATCCAGATAATGCTTTTTACTTAGATGAAGGTGATAAAAATAAAATGGTTATTCCAAAAGAAGATACTTCTGCAGGAATTATACATTATCCAGATGAAAAAGAGGATGAAGGAATGAAAGGTGGAGACGTGGTATTAAATGATAC
>CALXAQ010000100.1 GCA_944386335.1 uncultured Clostridia bacterium
AAAAGAATATAAAAAGTATAAAAAATTAAAGCATGATCCTAGAATTACAAAGGTGGGAGACGTCATTAGAAAGTTTAGCATTGATGAATTTCCACAATTTATTAATGTGTTAAAAGGAGATATGAGCCTAGTAGGACCACGCCCATACCTTCCAAGGGAAAGAGAAGACATGGGAGAAAATTATGATACCATTGTTACTGTAAAACCTGGAATTACAGGTTATTGGCAGGTAAATGGAAGAAATGATATTGATTTTGAAGAAAGAACACAAATGGATATAGCATATATTCATGATAAATGTTTATGGTTTGATTTTAAATTATTGGTAAAAACATTTTTAAGAATATTTAAAAAAGAAGGGGCTTAAAATCATGAAAAACGAAGAGCAACATGTATTTATTATTGGTTCAAAGGGAATACCTGCTAAATATGGTGGATTTGAAACATTTGTTGAAAATTTAACAGCGAAAAGACAAGATAGTAAAATAAAATATCATGTAGCTTGTATGACAGATGAAAAAGAAAAAAAAGAGAAAGAATATAATCATGCAAGATGTTTTTTTATTCGAGTACCAAATATTGGTCCAGCAAAAGCGGTTTATTATGACATAAAGGCATTAAAAAATTGCATAACTTACATTAGAGAAAATCATATACAAAATGCTATTGTATACATATTAGCTTGCAGAATTGGACCTTTTATAGCACATTATAAAAAAAGTTTAAAAAAACTAGGTGCCAAGGTATATGTAAATCCAGATGGACATGAGTGGAAAAGGGCAAAATGGAATGCAGCTATCAAAAAATACTGGAAATTTTCCGAAAAACTAATGGTAAAACATGCAGATTTACTAATATGTGATTCGCTAAATATAGAGAAATATGTAAAAGAAACTTATAAAAAGTATCAACCATATACTACTTTTATTGCCTATGGTTCAGATGTACAAAAAAGTATTTTAAAAGATGATGATGAAAAAATAGTAAACTGGTACCAGGAAAAAGGATTAAAACCATATGAATATTATTTGATTGTGGGACGTTTTGTGCCTGAAAATAATTATGAAACCATGATAAGAGAATTTATGAAATCTCATACAGAAAAGAAATTAGCAATTATTACAAATGTAGAAAAAAATAAATTTTATCAAGAATTGCAAGATAAATTACATTTTGAACAAGATGAAAGAATTCAATTTGTAGGAACAGTATATGATGCAGAGCTATTGAAAAAAATAAGAGAACAAGCTTATGGCTATTTACATGGACATGAAGTAGGTGGAACGAATCCTTCTTTATTAGAGGCATTAGATTCTACAAAACTAAATTTATTATTAGCAGTAGGTTTTAATCAAGAAGTAGGACAAGATAGTGCACTTTATTGGACAAAAGAAGAAGGAAATTTAGCTAATTTATTAGAAAAAAGCGACAAAATGACAAAACAGCAGATAGAAGAATATGCAGAGAAATCTAGTAAAAGAATTCAAGAAGCTTATAATTGGAATAAGATTATAAAAGATTATGAAGATATTTTTCGTTCCGAATAGGGAAGAAATGAGAGGCAATATGGAAAATAAGAAGAGTGTAATTATGGTTCCTTTCCATGATTACAAAAAATGGTTAAAAGAAGGTTTTAGAACAAGAGATGCTCATTTATTTGAGCATTTTAAAGTAAATTCAGAAATAGAACAGATACTAGTTGTAAATAGACCAGTTTCTATTGCAGAAATGCTACTTAAAAGAATGTCTTGGAAAACAAAAGTAGGAAAGAAAATAGCAGGTGGAAAACGTTGGATTTTAACTCAAATAGATGAGAAAAGCTATTGTATAGATTTTTTTGTACCAGAATTTTGGAAAGTAGCAAAACAAAGAAAAAATTGGTGGAATACTGTATTTGAGAAACCAGAGATTTTAGAGGCAATTAGAGAGGCAATTCAATTTTTAAATATGAAGAATACAGTATTGCTATTACAAAATCCTATGGCAGTAGGAGTAGTACATAATCTGAAAGAAGATGCCTTTATTTTTGATGCGATTGATAATTGGCTTTATCATCCTCAAATGCAGCAGAATAAAGAAACAGTAGAAAGAAATTATAATTTTATTATGAAAGAAGCAGATGCTATTTTTACTGTTTCTGAAAGTTTAAAAGATTTTTTTCAAAAAGGAAATGAAAGAGTATACTGGATAGCGAATGGCGTAGATAAAGAATATTTTCAAGAAAGTTGGATAACTGACATAGAAAAGAGAAAAAATGCAACAATAGGCTATATGGGGAAAATACAAGATAGAGTAGATTTTGACTTAATTGAGTCTTGCTTAAAACAATATCCAGACCATACTTTTTTGATGATGGGACCAGTATATTCCCAAAAAGATAGAGTAAAGCAAATAAAAAGTAGATATGCTAATATTCACTTTCTAGGAGATATACATTATAAAGAACTGCCAAAGAAAATGAAAGAAATGGATATTGCTATTATACCTCATAAGGTAGATGCTTTTACCAATAGTATGAATCCTTTAAAAATTTATGAATATTTAGCAGCGGGAAAGCAAATTATTACAACGCCAGTAGCAGGAATAGAGAATTTCCAGGATTATGTTTATGAGGCAAATTCAAAGGAAGAATTTATAGCAGCAATCAAAAGAGCAATAGAAATATATGAAAAAACAGAGAATATTGCAGAAAAAGTAGCGGCAACATTAGAAGATAAGCATTTATGGAAAGCTAAAGTAGATGAGATGATAAAAATAATGCAAGAAATATAGAGAAG